>CAYSTR010000001.1:0-26852 GCA_964433745.1 uncultured Oscillospiraceae bacterium
GTACCGTAAACCGGTCATAATTTCAACAAATATTTAGTCCTATCGTGACATCACCGTATTTCAAAGCAATGTCTATAATTTTCTCGCTACCGTTTTGAATGTCAAATACGGCTTGCGATAATCTTCTTCGGCGAATATACTCTGAAATAGACATTCCTGCCATAAATGAGAATATGCGTGAAAATTCGTATACTGAGCAACCAACAATCTTTGACAACGATTCATAATGAATTTGCTGTGTTAATCTTTCCTCAATATACCCGATTACATTATTCATACCTTTAAGCCAGTCCATCCAATCCCTCCTCTCAAGTATGATTATAAGCGAACGAAGAATATGTTTCTTTACATCTCTTGCTAAGAATGGATAGTTCAAGTTAATATAAAAAAACTAAATCTATTTTATATTAGCATCGCTGATTTTTTTCGACTCCCTCGTTGCGTGAGCATATACATTCAAGGTAGTATTCCTGTTGCTTGAAGTGATAGAGGAGATATATAAACAGCCAAACGACAAAATAACCCCAGAACCTCTCTTTACGATTCAAGCATTATTTCTTTTATAGATATGCTCTTTATCTTTTGAGCGTAGGTGTACATCACAAACTCATATACCACAATAAATGCTGCGAGAGAACCAAGCATAGCCGGAAAATCAAATTTATATACCGGAACACCTGCTACACCGTTAAACACAACATCAACCATAATCCTAAGTAATATGTATTGATATATTGTTCCTATTACAAAGCCTACATAAGAAATAGGACGATATCCGCCCAGAAGTGCTTTACTGCATTCTTTTTGCGAATAACCAAATACTCTCATCATTGCAATAGTTTTCGTATTTCCTTTGATTACGGTTGTTATAGCAAGAAAAAGGGTTGTACTGGCTAGAACAATTCCAATTACCATAATCATTGCGCCCATCATAACACTTGATAACTCTTTCATACTAAATGACATTTGTGTCATTGATGAAAAGCAAAACGAGGCAAAGATAATAAAAAACACAAGTGTCTTTTTGCTTTTCAAGGTATTCCTTTTTAAGTCATCTATAAACAGACCATCTTTATCTCTTTCCTTTTTATGCTTCTTTATCTTAGATGTGGTCTGATAGCTGTCCTTTAATAACGAAAGTACAGGTCTTCCCAGTTTATAAAACGCATAGTAAATCGCAAGAATTGAAAAGACAATAGTCGGTACTATAACTAAATAAAGAAGTAATACTGGATTAAAATGCATTAAAACATCGGGCAAAACCTCACCCTCATTTTGAAGCTCGTAGAAGTAGGGCATCATAAGAAAAGCTCCTAAAAATCCAATAACCGCTCCTATAAAAACACTTATTCCAAACACCCAGAAATTTTTAGCGATTGTTAGATTTGAATAACCCAATGCCTTTAGTATCCCTAGCTCTTTCTTATGCGTATCAATATAATGCTTTATATAAAATATCAGCATTATAACCGAAGTAATCAAGAGACATCCTCCGCTGACCATACTCGTGACATTGGCGGAGGACACTTGTGCTTCGTATAATTTCATTGCCTGCTCGGATGTTATGGCTTGCTTTATTCCGACTATGTCAATGTTATAATTTATAAAAAGTGTGCAAACAAACACCGCACAAAATGCAATTATCGAAATTCCAATAAGCCGGGACGCATCCTTTATACCTACAACCATACTATCACCAACCTATTTCATAAGCAGTCTTTTGTGTATTATTTGCAATAATTTCTGATATTTTCCCGCTGTTCATTTTAACGACGGTGCTCGCCATTTCCGCTATATTCAAGTTATGTGTTACCATAACAATAGTAAAACCGTACTCCTTTTGCAGCTTACAAATATAGTCAAGCACCTGTCTGCCGGTTTTTTCATCTAATGCTCCCGTAGGCTCGTCAAGAAATAATACCTTGGGATTTTTAGCAAGTGCTCTTGCAACAGAAACCCTTTGTTGCTCCCCACCGGAAAGCTCGCTTGGGTATTTATAAAGCTTTTCTTTAAGCCCAACCGCTTCAATAATCTCTCTATAATTTTTGTTCCCAGCTAAATCTGCACCCATCTTTACATTTTTGTCAACATTCATATCAGGCAGTAAATAGTATTGTTGAAAAATAAAACCAACCTTGACCTTTCGGAACTTTGCCAATTCATTGTCAGAGAGATTAACAATGTCTAGGTCATCATAAAATATTTTACCCCTATCCGGATGTTCAAGCCCTGATATAATATTTAGAAGTGTAGATTTTCCACTGCCCGATGCTCCTAGGATGACAATAAAATCTCCATCCACAATGCTAATATCAATTCCTTTTAAAACATCTATCTTGCTTTCGCCATAACCGTAGGACTTTTCAATACCGCTTGCATTAATCATTTTTGCTACCCGCTTTCATTTTTATTAAAAGACCAACTGCCACATCTGTTATCATTTCATCTATCTCAATCTTTTTAAAGCTGCACATTTTAGTAGCACATAAGCTTGCTATACCATGAGTGTAAATCCATAAATGATGATATAACCTTTGCGCACAGGTATCATTAAGGTCGTACCTATCCTTAATTGACGATAGTATTTTTTCATAGTTCTCTTCAATGATTAGCAATATTGTGTCAATCATAGGAGTTTTACTTTGTTCTGCCATAAAAAGAATCTGAAACAGTTTGGGTTCATCTTCGGCAAAGCTTATATAAGCCATGCCGACACCTTTAAAGGGATTTTCTTCTAGTAATCCCTTCTCTGTGTATTCACTATATAATGCCTTTGCGGATTTAACTACAGCTTGATTGATTTCATCCATATTTTGAAAAACCGTAAATATAGGTCTAGCCGAGCTGCCGAGAGCTGCACCTAATGCTCTGGCAGTTAAACCCTCCAATCCGGTTAATCTAACAATATTTATAGCAGCTTCTATAATCTCTTCTTTTGAAAATTTAGCTTTTGGCGGCATAATTCTTCTCATTCTCCCCATATTAAATGGGTCGTTTTAAAACGACTGTTTTAATAATATCATGATATGAATAAAAAGTCAATAATTAAAAGCTAAAGAAACACATAGTGTATACGGTGATTAGCATACACTATGTGTTTCTTTTAGCAATAGTTTATTGCATAATTATTTAACTTGGGTATCATATGGCGATAGATTGTGCAGCATTATTCATACTTATCTCTTTAAGCAATAGCTTCAAGCTGTTCAATGGTCTCGCATATACGGTTTTGCTCCTGTATCCTTGCTGCTAATAGCGTATCCAGAGAGGAGAGCTGTTCACGCTTTTCTGCTGTTATATCCCTTGTAAGCCGTTCGCACATAGCGGCGGTGCGTGTCTTGAAGCTTTCGCCATATTGCAGAATCTCTGAAATAGACCTTGACATGAATCTGTCTATGACGGATGCATAAGCTCCTTTAAACACCTCCATATCATAAACAGTATCTACATTTTCCGGGAAACGCTCTTTTAGCATATTAATAGCTTCATCGGCACTGTACGACTTATCGGATGGGTTTAACGAAAGGCTTAGATTATAGAGCCTTTCCTCCAACATAGTAAATAATCCTTCCTGTTCCGAGATGAGGCCGTTATGTGACGTTATCGCAGTGTAGAGAGCATTTTTAAATTCAGACATATCACTAAACACCGAGAAAGCGCGGGTGTGTATGGACCTTGCCAATCCGGACAGATGCTCTAAATCTAACACTACTTCATCTGCGCTGAAATAGTAGCTAATCTGCTCGGTCTGTTCGGTTTCATATCTTATTTTCCCCCATGTCCACGGTTTATAGAATACCGAATCATGTATCAGCTTTACCTGTGATGTTATCTCTGCTTTCGGCAGTTTTTTTGCCTCACGGTATTGTTTTCGCAGTGCATCAAGTTCACTGCGAGCCATGTCCAGCTGCTGTTCTAGGGGCTTTAGAAATTCCGATACTGCTTCGGTCACATTTTCTGCCAATCGTGCGATGGGGACAGTAAGCGCACGCCTGTCCCGCTTTAGTACAGAGGTGTCTAAGGAGTCAAGCTTCAATCTAAGCTCGTCGCATATGTTATTAAGCTGTAATCTGACATCATCCTTAATAAGTATAATAAATTCGGAAGCCTTATTTTCCAATAGTGAATCTTTCATCTCGACTAGCTGTGCAAACATTCCGGTTATTTTATCAAACCCCGATATCTCATTTATTAGCTCATCGTTTGCGGTATTAACGCTGAATAGAGCATCCATAATAATTTTTTCAGATTCGGTTCTCTCCTCCTCTTTTTTACAGGAGATTCTATCTATCATCGCAGATACAAACATTGGTGAGCGGCAGCTGTCCAATGCGGACATGAAAGCGGGCGGGTGCTGCTTTCCCGCCAAGGATGACAGCCGCTTGTCGGCACAATCTGCCGCGTAGGCACTAAGCCTGCGTTTAACCTGTTTAATCGTCTTAGTTATATCGGCATTTTCATATGACGCATCTATAAGCGCAGAATCAAACTGGCTGGCAACAAGACAGAGCCTGCTAACACCCTTACGCGGCAGAAGATCGGTCAGCAGCGACATGTCTGTTTCATCTAGAAAAGCGGTACTCTTGCTTAGAAAAAATGCGGCATCGCACGTTTCAATAAAGGCGCGTGTCTTTCCCGAACGAAATCCAGCATAATCGTTTAATCCGGGAGTGTCAACCACTACAATATCCTTTAGTACAGGAAGATTTAGATATATGCTCACCTCTTTGACTAATGGAGCATCGCTTCCCTCATCATCCACATATCGGGACAGCAGCTCAGACAGCTCTGTATAATCCCCAAAAGGAATAGTCATAAGACAAGCTCGTTCCGTTTCCGCCGGAATATAGCTTGTCTTTTCGATACGCCGCAATATCTGTCCCGCAAGCCGGGATGGTGCAAACCTCTCCCCTACCTCCGACAAAGCCTTCAGCGATTTAATATCCTCACGCGTAAACAAACTGACCTCCAACCTGTTTTCACAGGCAAAGCATATACGTGTGGGTACAGCCGTTTTGGGAGAATAATCGCTGGGAAGAACATTTTTGCCTCCGAACAGCAGTCTATTTAAGAAAAAGGACTTTCCCGCTTTCACCTGACCTATTACCGCAAGATTAAATCGTCTCTCTATGCCGAAAAAGTCCTCTGTCTTTTCCCTTATTGCCGCCGCCATCAACGAAAGCCGCGCCGGTTCTATGCAATCTGCATAGGGTAAGAGAGCCTCACCCGTCTTTGACAGTCGTGATACTATGTCGTTTATCTGTCTTAGAAGCGTGTCAGTCTTTGGAAACAGCACACAGCTCATCCTTTATTTTCTTTAATTTCTCTATGTTTTTAAGTTTTTCTTCAATATCCGACCGACACAATGTTCCGTTATCCGTACTGGCTTTTCTCGTCTCATTCAGTGCATGTTCACGAGAGTTCCTAGCTGCCTGCAAGCTGTCTCCTAATGTGCGTTCAAGGTTTTTTGATATTCGTTTAATAAGAGCCTCTGCCGCATCGGGCACATAGGTTAAAAGATCAGACGAGTTTTTATTTGCCCGCATATTCCGAAGCTCATCCGCTCCTGACAATATAGCTAGCTCTTCGTTAAACGACCGTTCGCGTTCTTTTATCATTTCATCGCTTAAAAATTCATCTAAGCCGTAAAGCTTTAACACATCAAGCACTAATATTATACGTCTCTCCAGAACAGGCCATAACTTATGCCTTAACGAAGAAACAAGCGTCCCCACCGCTAATTCATAGCATAGACTGCCTGTGTCCTGTAACGACATAAAATCCTCGATATTCTTCCGATTATCTCTTAGCACATCTGCCACGAACTGCCTTGCATGTGTAATACATTCGGTTATAGCAGCAGTGTACCGACGATCGTTTTCGCTTAATGTCTTGTTTAATGCGTCCAGCTCTGCTCTCTGGCTTAGTACACGCATCTTTATTTTATCAAGCGACAATAACCCCAGCTCAACATCCTTTGAAAGCTCGGAGGCCAAGAAGCTGCACCGCTCGGTTAATATGTCTGTTTTTTTCTTTTCACGTAGTCTTTCTGCACGGTTTCGGCATCTCACCAGAAAAGCGTCAGCACTTAAAACACCTTGCCCATGCTTTAGAGACGTTACGATTATATCCTCCGGGGTGAAGTGTAAACATTCTTTTATCTGCGTTTTAAGTCTCGATGCGGAAGTCTTTGCAATTTCGGCAGGTATCTTATCACATTTGTTGACCACTGCCAGAACCGGTATCTCCGAAACCTTTAGCTCTTCACACAACGTTATAGTCGTCTCACGCAGGACAGGTTCATCAGCAGAAAAAACAAGTACCGCCGCATTCACCCTGCCTATTAAAGAAGACGATACACCGGTTATATCCCCCGGCAGCTCTACTATCCTAATCCCGGACAATTTAACATGATTATACTCAATAGCTACCGCTTTAATCCCGCTTAGACTGAAATGCTCGTCAAACAAGCTGTCTATCCCGATAGTTCTCTCGCTCACCGCGAAAAAAAGATGGGCGCACCTGTTTTCCGAGTACTTGAGTGTCGTAGGTACACATATTCGGGGAGTAAGTCCTGTTGGCAGCAAACGGATACCCAGTACACTATTAATAAGTGTACTCTTTCCGGTGTTTCGCATCCCGATAACAGCTACAGTAAGAAATTCTTCGTCTGCCGATTTTATGTGTACATGCATATCATCGTTATTAATAGCGTGATATGTGCTTATGTCATCGAGTATTTTTATTATTTCATTCATAACTACCCTAGTATAATGTGTCCGCCTATCTCACCGTCACCAATACCTGCCGTCTTAGGAGCGGACAGAGCAGAGTTTACATCGAGATAGCAGTGTGTATCTAAATGATTGTTCTTTCGCAGGATAACAATCTTAAACCGAGCATCCATCGGACAGTAGGCTTCGATAAGCCGTTCTATCGTCTTGTTGCTGACGCTCATCTCTGATTCACATAAATTAAGTATAACACAAAATGAGCCTGCGGTCTCACCGTAAAGCCGTCTGTATGTATTCTGTGAGGTTACGGAATATCGTGGATTCAGCCACTCAAAATGCTCTATTATCAGCGGACATACACCTGTAGCCAGCTTAATTATCTCCTCCAGTGCCTTTTTTGTCCCCTTTGCACCTTGGAATAAATCAATATGCATGGCTATATATCTAAGAGATTCCGGAGAGAATAAACCGCCGAAACTGTCAAGTCCCAACCAGCCAGCCAGTTCACTCACATAGGTATCGGGTGTTGTTCTTATGTCAAGAAAGCGTACAATATCGTCCACTCTTTGCTCTGTATCCATGTACATTGACTGAAACACAGATACGAATCTGTCAAAAAAATTGTTTCCGTGATAGACCTCCGGAAAGTACTCGGTAAACGGAATAAAGGGAAGAATTAGCTGCAATCCCTCAATAGTACCGCCGCATTCCCCCATTGGATGTAGAATTAGACAGATATATACATACCGTCCCCTCACACCCTGCAATAAAATATCCTCCGCCGCCTTGCGGTTTACCGAACCGGGAAGCGCCGACAGAAGTGCGGCTTTATTTTCAAGGCTAATACCTGTATCGTGAAGGTAATCACCTATCTCGCACACTGCACCGTCTATTAACGCCTCGGATGAGTCGGACGCCGCTACTATACATTCAAGCTGTATACCATCAAGCTTCGCATCAATTGTAAGCCGCCCAAAGGTGCAGTCCTGCTCACCGGTATCAAATACCGGTGCAATATACACCGCTGTTTTATTTCCTTTGTATTCAAGCCGACAATCTTTAGTTATTGCAAGCTCCTCGGTATATCCCTTACATAGGTTCAGACCTATAAAATTTACCGCTTTATGTTTCATCCATAGACCCACCTATCAAACAAATTCTATCTCGGTCGCAAGCAGATAGCTTATAGTATCAGGTGCTAACAGTACATCCCCCTGTGCATTGGTTTTTGCCCCTACACCCGGGCATATAAGATGAAGATCAGATACCTTACTGACACATTCTAGCATCTCCAGCCGGGAGAAAAGCATTCCATACGATATCCTGCCGCCGAACTGTCCGCTTGCCACATGGTCGATAAGCTCTCTTATAAGCTCATTTACGTGGTCTCTTATCTCCTGCGAATTAACCGTCAACACAATACGTCCGCTCACCGTGATACCTGCATACCGAACAGACACTACCCGCAGTTCTACGGTCAAAAGCCTATATGCTTCCAGATACCAGGTAATACGTTTTTTATAAGCATCAGACAGATATGTCCGAGCCGCTGTGTCGGAGCAAGGCTTAACAGCTATAATTACCGCACCCGAAGCTATATCTCCGTCATACCATCCCAAAAATTCCCGCTCGCTTATGACGTTTACGCTGTCTATTCTAAGTCCCGGAGTATCCTTAGTAATTTTTATATAGTCCTCGGGTGTCACAACACGTCTCGGAATGAGAATTTTTTCCTCAATAAGCATTTCCAGTTCGTTTGAAATTTTAGGACATACCCCTCCATATGCGGGTTTTGGGTTTGTTATTGTAATGTCAGTTAGGTTATTGCTTTTAAATCGATTAATCTGACCGGCACGAACGTTTCCGCCGTCCAAAAGTGAGGTTTTTAGTCTAAGAGCGGCAACAACCTGACACCTGTCCGGCTGTACACCATGCTTACCGTCACCGAACACTATATGTCCGTTATCCCGGTCTAGATAAAACACCCTCTCTTGATAGTCCGCCGCCGCAAGATCATCACATTTATCCCACAGCTGGAAGAAAATGCGTCCGTTTCTCTCGCTGTAAAGCCCCAGTCTTATATCTATAACATTCTCCGTTTTAAGCTCCAGTCGATCTTCTGCATACCCTGTAGTGTACCCCAGTGCTATTTCATCAGTATAATCTCTGTTTGTGAGCGTTACAACAAGCTTTTGCCCTGTCTTTGGTACAACACCGAATCTATCCTCATCAAAAACGACTATCCTCTGCCACTCATAAGCACCCGGAATCACATCGCACAGAGATGTCTCGTCCGGCTCAAAGCGAAACCATTCGCAAAATCCGTCATTTTCCTCTACCGCAACGCATATGAGCGTGTCCGCTCCGATATAATCGTTAAGCGACAGACTGCCGCTGCCGTCATATGTATATTCGATTACCTCTGAGATTGTATCGGTCTGCACTGCCTTGATATAATCGGGATATATCCAGGAGAGCTGAACAGGAGCATCTGCCGTGCCTTTCTTGGGGATAATTCTAAGATAGTGTCCGGCTGTCAGCAGCGGATTGGTATCAAGGATTTCTGTGCCATTATCTAGGAAAAGCTCGATAAAGCCCTCACGCAGAAACCCGCCGGTACCATCATTAAGAAGTACTGCCTCCCGCCATTCTGTTCCGTTAAAGTATTCATATTTATATGCTGTAAGAAAAAAGTCATCGTAAAAATCGGTACGTCCGCGGCTTTTTGCTATATCGGCAAAAAACTTCACATTGCCCGACATACTGTGTAAAAAGCAGAGATATAGCTCCGAACTCCCCCCCGCATCAAAGTCCGAGAGAACAGCATATGAATCCTCCGCTTTTATGACAGGTGTAATATCTAAAAGCTGATTATTGCTCATATAATAAACGGCGGTAAGCTCATTTGTCTGACCGATATATGCCTCATCCAACTCGAATACGACATCCCCCGCAAAAAGCTTTGTTCCGCGCCCTAACGCTGTGTGTCGGCTTGAACAAGGCACAACATACGCTAAAGCCGCTTCAAGCTTAGGAGTAATCCCCAATAGGCTAAGATAGCCCATGCGGTGCTTCTCCCCTGTTGCATCAATATAGAAGTTCAGCATATCTATAAGCCAGGTCAGGACTTGAATGGTGGTAATCCCCGGATCGTGCAGATTAAAATCTGTCCACTCGGAGGTAAGCGTAGGGATTTTGTCCCTTACCGCTTCAAACAGCTGTTCAAAGTTTTTATCGTCCAGTGTCGGTACGCGCAACATAGCTTAATCCTCCACATACTGGCAGTATACAATATGCTCGCCGTTTACTGCCATTGCAAACGGTGACGTAATATGCCGGGATAGATTTTCGTCCACGGCATACTCGCGGTCGTCGTATTCGGCAGTCAAGCTTACACGGCTCACCATGGTTTCCGGCAGAGCAAGCTTTAAAAATGCCACAAGCTCGGCGGGAGAGGGCAGCACACCAATATCCCATCCCCTACCCTCGAATCCGCCGGTCAGCGGATCGATAAACCGCGCTATTTCATTCATGCATTGCTTCTGTGTATCGTAGGCCGCCTCCATTCGCTCACAAATCAGCCAGATACGTGCTGACATGCGCACAAAACGAGGCTGTGTCAATATAAGTGTTTTTCCCGCCGGTACAAGCCCGCTGCATGATATAAGACGTTTTCTTATATCCTCTTTCAACGACGAGAAGATGTGTCCGCCCTTCTCGTATTCGTCAATCAATACCGCAATAGTGAGTGCATCCTCACGCTGGTTGCCTAAAAGGTCTACACCGTTCATACACTTAATACGCTGTACCCCATAGGTCACCTGTGCAATAATGTCAAAATAATCCTCGCGTGTGACCGCACGAAGCCGCGTTCTTAGCATGTTGGATATAATCTGTGCCGATGTCTCTTCATTAAATCCGTCATATCCGCCGTATGCCGGAACAGGGTTATCCACCGACGATAGGAACTTAATAGAATCTGCGGTTGTGTTAATCGACCCCGATGGTACATTTGCCGCCTGTCCATGGTAGCTTTGATACTCCACCTTAATGGACGGTCCGTTTGTGTTTACCGGATAGACAGAGAATACATTCTTAGGGAACGAGATAATACCATACGGAAGATCAGCATCGTATACCCTCCCCATCTGATTTACATGCTGCGCCCTATTCCACCTGACCCAGTTTTCCGCATCGCCGCCCTGCTCGTTTATATATACATTTAACGATATAAGCCCTCCAGAGCTCAGATGAATACTGTTGTCGGTCTCACCAGTCAGGAAGAACAGCTCTGTCTGTGTACGCACATTCTCCGCCTTTGCCATGTTAGTGTATATTCCCGTAATGAGGGGCAGACGGTCGCTTAACTGCTCATGACGGCGGCTCTTTATGCGAATCCAGTAAAGCTCACGCCCGAACAGTTCGCATCTTGCAATATCCTTTCCTATCATCATAAGCATAACACCCGAGCTTAACATACCCTTTGTGCCGTCCATAACCTTTAGCGGAACAAATTCAGTCTTTGTCATGTATTCCAAAAGATAATCTACAGGTAGGTCAGCACTGTTATCTATGCTTAGATAGAGTGATGTGGGCAGTCCCCACGGATTTTCATCAAAACCTATGTAAATGGAGGTATTATCCTGTTCGCGGGTATAAAAGGGCACTATACTGCGTCGATTAGAAAGCAGCTCGGAAACATCCTGTCTCTCGATATTGTTGAGCGTAACCACACAGTCCGGGGTGAGCGGGGACTCATTATAGTTGTAGGAGAAGCGAAGGTTCTCAATAACCGGACAGTACTGGCGGGACGGAATCTGGTACAGCTTATCGGCGCGCATGAGCCTAAAACGCAGACGAGGCTGTCCCCCGGCATAGCTGTAGTCTATTATATCGTTGGGAACTGTAAACGGAATGGTCAGCTCCCCATTCTCCGAGCCGTTGAATATATGTGTGAGATGCTCTTCATTGGATAGACGTTTCCATCCTGTTTTGCTTAGATATTCTATAAGCACTGAATCGGCATGTATCTCTTGAACTATCGGCTTGGGTATAGTCGGTGCCTGTTTTAGCACAACCTTGTATTCGGTCTCGGTCTCGTACTCGGGCAGCAGCTGTTCAAACACCTCAAAGCTAAGGGAAAAGCTCACAGCCGCATTAGCACCTGTACGTGCTAAAAGTCCCGCCTGCTCTATCTCACAGGATGCGTAAATCTCCATAGGAAGCCCGAACGGTTTAAAATGCCCCACATTTTGTGTAACCCCCGAACAGACAACCATCTCCGGCAGTAATCCTGTGTCCGAAAGCTTGACCTTTAATCCGTCTATATGTATGGGGGCAGGTCGCCGAGACCGTATGGCGAGCTGACAGCAGTCGCGCCCGGCTAGAGGTTCTTTAAATGAGTTAAAATGTTCTTTAGAGAGAATTATCTCGTCACCCTGCCTATTAACCGCATCAAAAGCTATGAATCCAGTTTCCTCTAATACAAAATATTCTACTTCATTAGAGCAGAGAAAGCTCAGTGTATTCGCTTTTTCTTCCTCAGTCGAAGCAGATATTAAAATAGACAGACTAAGGTTCACTATATAATCAAGACTGCACTCAAATCCGATAAGGAGTGAATGCTCCTCCAGATTATCCTCTCCACTCATAAAAGCACGGAACCGGCAATTTGAGATGTCTCCGTCCTCTTCCGCTGAATATTGCTTTGACAGTATTCCTCGTGTACCGTCGGCGGTAAACACTGCGGCGGGTGCTGCATTTGTCACTGTAAGTCCGTGTACCGTCTCAAAAACAATGGTTTCGTCACCCTCACCTGATGCTAAAAGTCTTGTTCCCTTGGGTACATGAAACGGCTCGGGTAGTCCCTCTACCGGAGTAAAACGTACAAAGCTCTTGGCACATTCCACCGGTTCAATCTTAAAACGGTCAAACATATTCAAGTATTGAATCTTGTGTTTATGAAGCGCCCTGTCATATCGTCCAAGACTGTCTTTAAGCAAATCGGCGAATAAAAGCGCAATAACCGAACCGGCATCGGGATTTTTTTCATTAAAGCTCCATTCGGGCACGTATGCCTTGGCGAGCGTCTTTAGCTTTTCTATTATCGCATCACGCATGACTGACTGTCCTCCGGTTCTTTATGATAAAGTTAAAAATGATAATCATCCCCCGCTGCCCTCATACAGATAGTAGGGAAATACAAGGTTACCCGGATTGTTTGTCGCTCTCACGGTATAGCTGACATTGATGCTCACACGGCCGTTCATAAGCTCTGACATATCAATATCTGCATCAACCTCGATAATACGCGGCTCCCACCTGATAAGCGCCGATACGACCTCGTTTTGCAAGAGTGTCATGGATGCCGCGTCCGGCAGCTCAAACACAAAGTCGGAGAGATTGCTGCCAAAATCGGGAAGCATCACCCGCTCGTTTTTTCGTGTCATTAATATAAGGTAGATGGACTGTTTTATGTCCTCCTCGTCACTGCACATCCTAAACCGTCCAGTTACAGGATCGACCGACGGCGGGAAGTTAAGCCCTAATCCCAGAAATTCGTGTGTCCGTTCCAATACCCTACCCCCTAGTTTATCTTAACCATACCGCCGGACAGCTCGCTCATAGCTGCACCCTTGAGAGTTAACTTCTGTTTGCCATCAACTGTCAGCAGCCCACCCTCTACAGTAAACATGTTGTTGCTCTTTATGCTTGCGGTCTGCCCCGCTTCTATGGACAGTCTGTCACACTTTATGGTGAGAGCGCCGCCCTTTCCGTCCATTTCTATCGAGCACTTACCAGACTTTAAAGATAGCTTAGTGTCTGCCGTCACCTCTACTGCATTTTTCTTGGCATCCAGCTTTATTACGTTCTTTCCGTTTTTATCTGTTATAGTCACTGTGTCATTACTGTCATCGATGGCGGCTTTTAATCCGTGGGGAAGGGTTATCTCTGCTTTTTCCTTGTCCTTTTCATCGGATAGGTTCATCTCAATGCCGCCCTTTGTTTTTAGACTGCGTTTAAGGTTCTTTGGGTCGTTGGTTTTTCCGGGAAGCCCCGCTCCTGCTGGGAAAAAGCTACCCATAATAAACGGATTTCGCATATCACTGCCCAAAAAGCCTATCAGCACAATGTCACCCACCTCAGGGACAATGAAACGTCCATGTTCCTTTCCGGCATAGGGTGTGAGAACCGGTATCCACTGGGATATACGCTGACCCTGTGCCCATGCGGTAAACTCTGCCTTGACCATGCCGGGGAAATCCTTGTTGCCGTTTTCCGACACTAAGCCTAAAACAAACTGACCCGCATTTTGCGAATATGCAGAAATACCTGTATCAATAAGTTCGGAAAGTCCATTCATAACCCATTAATCCTCGCTTCAAACGCAGAATAGAATCCAGTATCATCATAGGTATGCCGCACATTCACGACATAACATTTCCGGCTTAGATCCTCTCCCATTTCCTTTAACTCAATAGTTCGTCCCGGACATATTTCTGGAAGCCCTATGCACCGGCATGTGACTATACCGAAGCTGCTCTCAATCTCGCGCATTATAACCTTTGCACGTTCTGTGGCTAGCTGTGCGCTCACCGCATACGGATCGAATACATTCTTTACCGATCCCGAAAACATTTTTGAGGCTGTCTGCCCTTTAGAGTATTTGCCGGATAGCTTTGCCTCGCCGCTTATAGCCTTATTGTTAGCCGGATCAATCCCATTAACTACCGTCTTTTCATACAAACCGCTTCCTCTAAGCGAAAGACCTGCAGAGGTAATCCCGCCTGCATTGGGCGACAATGTAAGGTAGGCAGATGATGAAGCCGGTCTCTTTCTGAAATACACCTTGCCCTGTATGATGAAAAACTCATAACCCATATATTTAGTCCAATGGGTGATAAACTGGAAATCACTCTCGGCGGCAGCAGACACAAATTCGAGCTTTTCGTTCACCTTTTCGATGGATTTTCCCGATATGTACGAGCTAAAAGGCGGCGGCTCGATTAGCTCCTTTATCATCTCGTCTGCACTCTTACCCACAAACAGTCTAAGCCTGCGCTGTTTTATAAGCAGGCTCTTGGCATCCAGACACTCCACATGAACATAGGGAGCGGAGTATTGATCCCATATATATTCGACCTCGGCAACAAGACCGCTAAAAACCTCCACTGTCTCAATATATCCCAGTTCAAGGCTAATTTTAGCACCCAGCTGCATGAGCGGAACAGCACTCTTCTTAGAAAAAGCAGACTTGGACGGGTCGTATGCGCACATTATATCAAAGCTGCAACCAGAGGCTTGACTTTCTACAGTCAGCGTCACCTCGACGTTCTGTACCACCGCCGCACACTTCTCAATAATCTCTGTACCGTCTACTTTTATGCGTAAGGCGGGAGCGGTAAACCCGCGGTATTTTCTTTTTAGTGCGGTAAACGACACGCTCTGCGTCATTAAATCCATACGCATCTCCCATGCTCGTCCGCGTCACTCTATCTTATGGAGGGAAGCTTTAATCGTAAAACCTGCTCCATCATGCGCGGATTTAGTATATTGTTTGCCTTGGCTATAATTTTCCAGTAGGCGGGATCGCCGTATTCCTCGTTTGCCAGTGTGAAAATCGAGTCTCCGTACCGCAGCATTCGGTGTTTTGTACGGTCGGGGGACTCATTGGGGTACTCGCTACGGTTTTGCACGTACTCTACTTCCTCACCGACAATGGATAGTGACACCTTAGCACGTACCGGCGTTCCATCCCGGTCAAACATTGTATAATCGGCAGATGAGGACACAAGCTTACCGGCAAAGTTTAGATGCCTGCCCCATATGAACCCAATCATAGGGGGTTCATGCTCCTCCGGTTTATATTTTAAGAGACCGATAATGTCCTCAAACAGCTTATTTACCTTGACATCTGCTTTGGGTGTACTTTCTTGATTCATATCCCAGCTGGGATACTTTTTATTTTTAAGAGAAGTGTATCCTCCGGTGATAAGCTTTGTAAGCTCCATATTTCCGGAATTTACTATATTCTGGGAGGCTTTAAGCTCGTTATAGCTGTCAAAATACAGTGTAACCGATAATGTGGCGTTCTCTCCGTATACGGTTTGTAAAAGCTTGGGGTCGGTGTCCTTTGCAAGCCCCCTCATCTGCGAAAGCTGTGTGGAATGTGCTATACTGTACTCCGACGGATTGAACTGTACGGGATACTTTTTATCTACCTTCATGCTGTCGCCGGATTTTTTATAGACGACGACAACCGCCTTTTCAAGCTTACCGCTTAACATCTATATAGTCCCCCTCCTCAAACGCTCGGTTCGCAATCTACGCTCCAACGCGGAATACACCTTTTCTGCTATCATGTTAATCTGCTTCTCTGCGGCGGCTGCCATATCGTCGCTTTTGGCAGTATTACTCTGTCCCGGAAGATTCACCGCAACATTTCGCTGTAATAAAGTATTCTTTACAGACGCCGCTTCATGCTGCTCTGATGTCCTCTTAATAAACTCAATATCCCGGCTAGGCTCCGGCTGTCTCTCGGAAATCTTATTATCACCCTTAACAGGGGACTTTGGATATACAATAATAGCTTCTGTCTGATTCTTATTCCGAGGAATAAATACATTCGCTTTTTCCCTTATAACATTTTTTATCACATTGTTTTCCGGGAAAACATCCCTTACCCTATATATACCGCTAGTATAGTCGATGCGGCTGGCAAGTCTCATTGTTGGTGTTGAACCTACATCAGTCTGTGCAATTGATATATTATTAATTGTAGGTATATTAATATCCCGCTGTGGTTTATGATAAACCGATACCGTGTTTTGTGATGATGTATTTAATTCCTTTTCTGTAGATGGAATGATACTTGTAATACGGCGTTCGGAATATACCCTTTTCATATTAGCATCGGCGACAGAATTGTCTAGCTGATAGACATTTTTCGGTGATTCGCTATCCGTCTTTATACGAAACACTTTTAGCTGTGATGGAAGCATTTTTTGTCTTTGCTTCAGCACTGTTCGCACTTTAGGATTGACTATGACAGCCTTATTGTCAGCTTTAAAATAATCTCTCACACCCATGATAGGTGTATGATTTAAAGTGATGGTTTTAGGTTTTGTATCTGACTTAACGGATATATGAACGTCATTATTGTATTTGGCTTTTGTACTCAACGTATTTTTAGGAAAAGCTATTACCGTACTTTCGTTTACTGCATCAGCCTTATTGCTTGTTGCCGGTGCATGTTTAAATGATACTGCTTTTGCTTGTTCGTTAATATGGGGCTTAATATGACCGTCAAAATTAGCTGTTTCTTTATACAAGTGCGTTAACATTGGCTTGTCATTGTCCGTGGTATTGTCAATCACCTTTTTAAGCATAATCTTTTCCGGAGATGACAGCACTTTTTGACGATACGTAACATACGAATGTTCCTTCTTGCTTACAGCCTTTATTTCTGATTGAAATAGCTCATTTTTATCCTTTAGGGGAACCTGCCTAAATGTCATTGATTTTGCATGATGGCTGTCTGAATGTACTATCTCGTTTGGCAGCTGCATGAATATGGGTTTATGCAGTAACCTTTGTTTATAAACAGTTTGTTCCTGTTTTTGAGGTTCTTTTATAGAAAGTAATGTGTTTTCGTCATTAATAATGGATTCCCGTACCCCCCTTAACAAACGAACAGACGGTATTGATGATTGCTGCTGTATTAATATGTCGCTATCTAGTGTTGCAATCACCTGCTCGTGCGGGGATGACGGTAATATAATTGAACGTACCGGTAGTGTTTTCGTTTCTTGCTGTTGTATCTGTTCATGGTCTTTACCGGGAATCACAGCGTTATTATTTGTATTGCGGGGAGAAGCTTTGTAATTTTTCGTTGTCTCTTTGTGTCGTTCGGAAGTCATAGCATCCGATCTGCCGGATGTCTTTTTATCCTCTGCACCTTTATGCAGCATAAAAGCTTGTGGCGGTTTAATTCCATTTGATATAGGTAAGCTACTCGGTTTCGGTTCCACATTTAAAGACGGTGCTATCAGATTATCTGATATGATTTCTGCCGATTGGTTTTTCAACGTAATGTTTGACAACGATAGACTGCTTGTGTGATGAATTGTACTGTCCCCCACACTGTCTAGCTTACTGCCTTTGGTTGATTCAAATAACGCAATAAGCTCACTGCGAGAACTATACTCGCGGATTTCCCTCGCCCGCTCATACAGATTTATCCCTTTAACAGCCGCCGACAAATCAGACAGTGCCGTCAGGATGCTTCGCGGAATACATACAAGATAATCTCTTCCGCTTTTTTGCGCTTTATTTTCATACTCATACACAGCACACATGGGATAATATACGACTGGTAGGTTAAACTCCCTTTGGATAATCCTTTGCTCCTTAACATGCGGGGGGAGAATGGACATTTCACTTTTTTTATCGTGGGATATAACTGTTGTATTTGTTATACTGCTGGGTAATGAATAGGTATTCTGTACGGCATCAGCGATTGTTATATCCTTTTTAAGCGTAAAAGGAGCTTTGACCGGAGAAATAAGATTCATAGTCCTAAAAAGCCGTGTCGACATTAGGTTCAATGCGTTTTGAAAAAGATTTCCGATAAACGCCAACGACATGTTCAGATTAATAATCTCATTGTGGTTGTAACAGTTGTGAATTAGAAAAAGGTTCTGTACGGATTTAGCGTATGTGCTTTCATTATTTTCGACAGAGCCGGGAAAAACAAGCCCTACTGGCGCACCGCCAAAGGGTGTACGTGACAGATACCGTGCCATAATACCCTTGGAAAAGCCCATACCTATTACCGTCCGCAACTGCTGCACCCCCCTTTTTCATATCGTTTAATTAGACATACGGAAGCTCTGTTATACTTTTGTACACCCACTCCATTCGCTCGACAAAGACAGTACTGTTTGAAGCGTCTAAATCGGTAAAGCTACGCTTTTTTAGTACAACATCCTGCGCTACATATATGCGTTTCGGAAAACCGCCCGGTGTTGTAACCATAATAATAATAAATCCAAATATACTGCCAACCCGTAAAAGCTGGTTTAATAAGCTTGTAACAATACCCTTGTCAGCTACTCCGCGTTCGAGTACAAGGAGCTTTTCGCTGGATGACGGCATACTCAAGGAATGTGCAAATCGGTTTTCTCCGCCTTCCATTAGCACCTGTGTCTCCATCCCAATCTCTATACTGGATACCTTTGAGAATGAAAACTTTAGTACATCAACAAAAACGGTAAAGTTAAATGATGGAAGCGGATTTGAATGTCCCTGATTTAAAATAGACATAAATACTATTCCTCTTTAAGACATAATCCATTTTCTAGTGTCAGATTTCAAACGGATTCGGAGGTTCATTGCTCATATGCTTGTGAATGGCTGAGATTTCGCCGCAAAAACGGCGGCGGGTCTTGTGATCCAGCGTCATAACCGTATCAAACGGCCAATGATAATAGTATGAGATAAAGGACATTTCCTTATATAACTCATTCTCTGGGTATACGGTTATTCCGCTGTCGTAAAATTTATGGGTTCATCAAATGTAGCACCGCACTCTGGACATGTACAGGTGTTTACTATGGGTTCGGCGGCGTTTATTACAGTGTACATGTTTTGCAGAAAATTAAGGTCGGTTGAGAAGAACTTCTCCACATGCTTGGGTTCTAGCTTTGTCATAGTGCCCAAGGATGTTATCACGCGGGAAAGAATTATTATCGTTAGATATCCCGGATTTTGCACGACACGCGGGTCACGAAGCGGGAGAATCTCGTCGGCAGCTGTAGCAAGACGCATCGTTCCCTCACGGTGCAGTGTACCTGTCGAGTCTAAAAAGCCTTTGGGTAGGTTAAATGGAAATTCAGATACAAATTCTTTATCCATAAAATTTCTCCTAAGTTATTTTATCTGCCTTTTGCGGGAGAGCCTAAGCCCTCCCGCTAGGCTTTCGGCTACTGATTGCGGCGCATCTCTTCAAATGCAAGCTCTACACTCTCAAATGCTATCTCACTGGATGTAGCATTGAAATCCGGAGCTGTGTACTTGCAGGGCCATGCGTTGTATAATGTCCAGCTGGCTATGTCGCTGTGCTTGTCATCCTGCAGATATATAACTATATCCTGTACCCTGTCCTCTGCCGCCGACTTTTCTCCGCTTGATATTCCGGACACCCACTCGTAGAACGACAGGCTCTCGGTCATACCCCACTTCAGAGTGACGTTTCCGTACTTTGTAAGTCCCGGCATCTTGCGGGGGGAGTTTATTGCCTCTGTACCCTCGCGATATTCAATAACGTCAACGCTGGCGTCAAAACCGCTTATCTCTGAGAAGCCCGCTACATCAATATTATCGAGCTGCACCCGGTAGTTATATTTTTTCATCGGATATGTATTTATCGCCATAAAACTATTCATCCTTTCTTAAAGCGCGTTTTTTATATGCTAAGACTATGAAAACCAAAATCTTTTATTCCTTGGTGTTTTGTGTTATACGGAAGATAACAAACTCTGCCGGACGGCTGGGCGCTACACCTATGACACAGATAAGACGTCCGTTAAGTATATCCTGCTGGGACATTGTATCGCGTCCGACATTCACAAAGAATGCATCCGTTTCGGTAGCACCAACAAGGGCGCCGCTGCGGTACATGTCTCGTAAAAATGCCGTGATGGTGAGCTGTACGCGTGTCCAGAGCACTTCATCGTTCGGCTCAAATACCGCCCAGTTTGTCTGTGATTTTATGGTCTCTTCCAGATAGATGAACAGTCTGCGTACGTTAACATACTTCCAGAGACCATTGCTTGAGCATGTTCTGCCGCCCCAAATGCGGATTCCCTGTCCCGGAAGTGCGCGGATTAGGTTGACACCCGCTGGATTTAAGAGATCCTGCTCACCCTTGTTGTATATACACGAAAGTCCCAGACAGTTGTTGACAACCTCGTTTGCCGGAGCTTTATGTACACCTCTTGTATTGTCACTGCGGGCAAAGATACCGCAAACCGAACCGGAGGGCGGGATGTAAGAAGCTTTCTTAGCTCCTGCATCAAAAACCGAAAGCCACGGATGATACATAGCGGCATAATCACTGTCCACCATCTCACGATGTGTCAGCAGTTCGTGCGGCTTGTTCATGCTATAAGGCATGTCGAGTACGGCAAAACGGCTTGCCAGATTCTGACACTGTGCAACGAGGGCCAGCTGAACCGCCGGTGAGGTTATACCGGGAATAGCCATAATGCTAACATTTGCTATTTCAAGGAACGCCTCAAGACCTGTACGCTTGCCGGGAGTGTCTCCGCCGCCGATATAGATACCGTCATCCGATGCTTTACAGTCACCGTCACTGCCGCCCGACAACACAAATACCTCCTTAGCGGCATTGGTGTCACCCGACATTGCAAGCATCGGCGGGAATACGCCCTCGATAACATTGTACTGTACACGGATAAGCTCGGACTTAGCCAGAGCATTGTCGATGTAGGATGCACTCTGCGGGTTAAAGGATACAAACTCAAAGCGTTCTGCCGTGTCCTCGTATGTAATCTCAAGGTTTAGCTCACACGAGACAATCTGCTTCTTGGGAACAAGGTTTTTATCCACTATATCCGCATCGAAATCATTCTCAAAGTATACAACATTGTCCTGCAGCCTGGAAATGCGATTGTAAGATACGGGTACGCCCTTGTCTAAGAGAGCTACTGTATCGCCGACATCGAAACCGGCAGTGCTTTTGAATGTATATGTCTTAGATGAGGTTGCCAGATCGTCCGCACTGTCCATAACCTGAGTTTTTGCCTTGGACGCGTTTGTAACGGTTACTCTGACATTGTTTCCCCATTTGCCGGGATTCTTAGCGTGTACGACTACAGAACTCATGACAGCGGTAGCCGCTTTTGCGTCTGTGGGAGCGACACGCATAATGTAACAGCGTGAGCCTCCGTTAGCAAAGAACTGCTCAACTGCATAGGGTAAAAAGCGGTTCATGCCGTGTGTCGTTTCGGACAGGTACCCGCCGTAGGTGCGGCGATAATCCGCAAAGCTGGTAATAAATACCGGTGTCCCTATGACCGGACCGCGCTCTGCCATGCCGATAAAGCCTGCCGTGCTAGTTCCGACACCCTCCATCGCCTGCATTCCCGACTCAAATTCTTCAACATACACGCCTGGAGATAGATATTCAGCCATAATCTTCACTGGATCGCGAAATCCGCGATCACTCCTCCTTTTAATGTTTTGTTAATTTAATAAGGGTTACCCCTTAATGCTGCCAGTTATTTAATTAAGGAATTTTGCTGTCCCGGATTATCAATTTTTATTACTCCAGCCCAGGCACAATTTAAAATAGATGTGCTGTTTAGAGCATTTACCCCTCCGATAATCAAAGTGGGTGAACCGGGTGTCCAGGGGGCTACCGGTGCAGGGACACATGCCGCAGGTGTAAAAACACCCAGTTTTGCTGCTGTGGCGGCTATTACAGTGGGATTAGCTGCCGAATTACACAAGCTAAACGGTACTATATTTTTTATAGGTACGAAGTCCATAATAGTCGCGTACGGAACCTTGCAAATCGTTCTTTTTTCTGGTGTCACCAGAAGAGTACTGGGTCCTACTCCAAATGAACAGCTTATCATTGCTCCGCAGCAGGCAAAGAAAGCCATTTATCATCCCCCTCTCTACAATAAAGCGTTTGCGTGATTTTACTTGCCGTCCCGCAGTCTACAGGAATGTGACATACCCTGCTTTCAAGACTTTTGGACATGTACACCCTATATAATGCTCCATATCCGGCTGTTTCGGGAGGGGTTATGTCTGTGCGGTATATGTTAGGTGAAATCATCCTTAAAAGGACAAAGCTCTTATCACCGGGAGCTAGAGTAAACCGTTTTCCTAAACACATAGCCGTACCGTATCCGATAACGCTTATTCTGCCCCCATCCTCATCCGGCGGAATAGCACTGGGACGAAGTGAATCTTCCTTTGTGAATACCGCTGAGTATGAATGGGCGGGACATTCTACCGTCACCCACTCGCAATCCCGGTATATCCCTGAATATTCTCGTAAAAGCCGTATATTTACGACAGGAAGCCCTGGATCGAGACAGCTTTTTATGACATATGCCCGTTCGGGAAGATAGTGCGGACGGTTAATCTCCACCGTTAGATTTTGCTCGCACAAACCTTTGAAAACATAATATCCCTCCGGTTTTAATAACGGTGTATACTGTCTTCCGTTAACCTGAAACATGAGATTTGCGTCCTTAATTCGGGTGCCGGAATATTCATCAAAGATGCTAAGTGCAAAATCCACACCCCATAACCGCATACGCATCCCCCCTTAAACTTAAATTTTGAGAACACTTAACACACAGGCGGTTTTTTCACAAAACTGCCCAAATATTAAACTATTGAAAAAGTATAGACTATTTTATCTTAATCTCTACACGTCCGTCGGTCACACGTGTAAAGCGTTCTTTTATACCGGAAGATAGAAGCAATGGAGATACCATAAAGTATACTCCTACCTGGTAAGGACATTGCAGAGCAGACCAGATTTTTGTCTTATCCTCAAAGCTCATTGTAATGGGCGAAACCATTGTCTCGTTCTCGGACTCGCTGATATATGGGTTTACATCCGACAGTTTAAGCACATTATAGTCCAGAAGTGTCTGCATAGCCTTTCCGAACACCCGCTGTTCCGTCTCTGCTCCTGCTGCAATCTGTGCCTTACTGTTTAAGAACAACAGATAGTATAATGACAAAGGACTGGGCGGCCGCGTTCTCATATTTCCCTCGTACTGTATGGGAGAAGTCGCCCTGTACTCCCCTAGCTCCCTTATATCATACAGATACATTCCCAGCTGGAAATCACCGTTTTTATCGGAGGGCGCTATCATCTGTATGGATTCCGGTGAGATGAGCGGGTCGGGGCACATATGCTCACGCAATAGTCTTAGAAGTGCCGCCCCTGTATCGGCAATAACAGTGAAGTCTGCCATATCTTATTCTCCTAACTCTCTATCGAAAAATACATGGGGGAATCGGGCTTTTCCGAAAGATAACAAAAGCGGTATGTGGACTGCTCAGACATATAAATCTTGTGCTCAATGCGTGAATTTAAGCTGATATTCCATACACGTCTGAACAACTTATTTTGTTTATCTATCTCGTAGGAAAAGTCACTGAATGCTGTAGGCTGCTTTAAACGTATATTGTCAATGGCAACGCAGTCCTCGATTCCGGGAACTAAATTATCCTCAACAGGCTTTAAATCGGACATCGATGGAACTCCGTCTCCTATTACTGTCACGCGTTTTATTAGTACCTTAGTCATATCCACAGTCTTTTCGGACTGCCAAACATCCTTATCAATCTCAAAATACAGAAGCTTTTGCTTTCCTATAAAATCCGGTATGATAAGCTCGGGATCGGTCACTGCGGAGGATGCTTGCGACGAGGATGCCTCGGACGGATGATATATGTCTCCGTCTGGAATCTCCGAACTCCCGGATGATTCATCCGAACCAGATGAACCAGTCGAACCAGATGAACCGGTCGAACCGGATGAGCCTGATGATCCTGAACTGTTTGATGAACCAGACGAACTGGAGGAGCTGGGGGGATTGCCGCCGTTAGGGTCGGTGACAATAAGGCGAAGCGGAAGAATCACAGAAGCTTTGTCAGGTATTCGTGCGCTTGTGCTCATAATGCCGTCTGTTGATACTGTCTCCTCCTCCGGCATATAGTAAAGCGGTTCTTCCGAGGTAGTGCCGTCGGTAGGTCTATCCCATTCGTATACCTTTACGCGGCAATCGGTGGTTACAATTACCTGTGCCTGTTCAAAGAAAAAACATATACCGCCGTCGTTTTCATAATATATTGTGGGTGTTTCGCTGAAAGCTTCTTTTACATCCGCAAGGTTTGCTCCCACTAAGGAACGGTAGTTTATCTGTCCGTCATACATCTCGCCGGTATAGATAAGCTTGCCTGTAGTTTTATAGAGCATCCCTTGACCTTGATATTTTCCGGAGTGAAATAAACCGGTGTAATGTATCTTTCCGTCAGAAAAATACTCTGTTCCGCTGCCGTGTCGATTACCCAATGAAAAAGTGCCCTCATAGCTAAGGATACCGCTTTCGTCAAACTGCTTGCCCTCACCCTCATACAGTCCATTGGTAAAAAGACCTGAATAGATAAGCTTTCCGGCAGCATTATAGAGTTTTCCCTCTCCGCTAAACTTGTTATCCAGAAATGCCCCCTCGTACCCCACCTTACCGTCCGGCGTATAGAGTATCCCGCTTCCGGAAAACATGTTCTGCGAAAAACCGCCCTTGTACACTATTCTGCCGTCTCGCGAGAAAAGAGTACCGGCACCCGTACACATTCCGTTTTCTATATCGGGGACATAGAAAACGGAATGTGTACGGGTGCCGGTACACATTCCGTTTTCTATGTCCCCGATATAGACTATACTGTCATCAAATGCCTTTATGTTGGCAGCACCGGTATAATCCTTGAGGGCAAGGTCATCATAACGGAAGGAAACGTTGGTCATAATCCCTGTGAGCACACTGGGAAAGGGATCGGGATACTTAGAGAACATGGTAAAATATATAAACACCCCAGCACAGCATAGCAAAATAACAAATATGAACAGCTGTTTGAATACGAGAAATCGTCCTACTTTAATATAGTCGGTTTTTTTAGTTGGACGAAGCTTTAAAAGCTTACGAATCTGCGCTGTAAGAGGTTGAATGAGCTTTGCCGAGATAACGTTTACATTGAGAAGCCGCTGGAAACGTACAATTATAAGCCTAAATGGAGAGGTAACGGCGGTCATTACACGCTTTCCCATTGATAGTAAAAGCTTTAGAAATTCCACACCTGTTCCCCTTTCCTAATACTTTATTTTATACGTCTTTATTTACAGCGCCGATTCTAGGTTGCGTTCACATAAGAAGATATAGTGTCTTGCCACATCGTCATACTGGTTTCCGCGAAGCACAACGGCAAACAGATTTTTGGCGTCATAGTAACGTTTCTGCTCATACAGGGACATTGCTTTTTCAAACGTTACGCGTGTTTCCTCAATCAAGCGTATAATACCTGTTGCACTGGAAGCATAAAAGTCATATAGTCCAGTCCTTTTGCCGTCATCACTCTCGGATGTTCCGATATAACGGTGAAAATGCTGTTTGTCCTCCAGATTATCGTATGCGTTGTCGGTAACCAGCAGTCTGCTTGTAAGCTTTCTAAAGTCTTGACAGCGAGTGAGTGTTCCGTCCAGCTCCGGAGATATGAGTGTCGGAACAAACCGCTCCTGCGCACCGCAGATACCAAAGTACAGGTGAACCCTATCCAAGAGGAATGAGGTATCGATTCTTTCGTTTATGAGACTTTTGGAGTTATATGCATCGGTCTGCGCTATGGCGTAAAGGGCTGTCTTGACTGCCATGTCCGCATCACGGCATATGAGACGGAGACTGCTCAGTCCTACACTGTCTGTAAGTACAACAGCGCCATTCTCCTCTGCGGCGGCATGAATTATCGAAAAGTAACGGTTTAAGAGGTTCTCGGCTACCGTAAAGTCACCGGGGTTCTGCCAAATCATTATGTTTGCAACAAGGACACAATAATCACCCTCAATCATACTGCCAAGACCCACATCACTTAGATTGCTCTTACCCAAAAACCTAAATATCTGCTGCGGCACAAACCGGTAATAGACATCACCCATCTGCCTTAGATTATATAGCTGAACATCAATGTCGCGAGCCATCATATTAAACACCCTTGCTATGTCAGCCAGCTCATCATTTGTCGTGACCGAGAGACGCACATCGCGGTTTCCTCCGGCAAACTGCTCTATTCCCGCTATAACATCACTTAACGGCCGTAGAATATGTCTAAACAGATAAAGCAGCAGTGAGCTTGCACTCAATAGGCATAACAGTGAAATCAAGAGGTAGTTTCTAATAAAATCACCTGTCTGGCGGCGTATCTCGGATGTGAATATTCCTGTTTCAAGAAGAAATACCGTGTTGCCCGAAGAGCTGCCCGCAGGGTTTACGCAGATTATGCGCTCTCCTA
>CAYSTR010000002.1:0-23865 GCA_964433745.1 uncultured Oscillospiraceae bacterium
ATTTTGTGGGTTACCGTATGCGTCCGTCCAAGATATTCTACTATGCCCATGTAGCTTTTGCAAGAAAATACGAGCCGGAATATATAAAGGAGACACTGCGGCTCTTTATTAAGCGGTTCTTTGCCGGAGCATTCAAACGTGCCAGTGCTCCCGAAGCGGCGGCGATAACACCATTCACCCTCATGTCCTGCGATTTTACTATGCCGTCCGACTGCTCTCCCCAAATGTTTCTCAATGAGCTGGATAAGGAGTAGACATGGAAAAATTGCGATTTGTGGCATCCTACAGCGGAGGTAAGGACGGAGCACTTGCCATTCTCCGTGCGAAGGAGCAAGGTCATGAGCCTGTCTCACTGCTTACGACCTACAATACAGGAAAAGGGCGTTCCTGGTTTCATGGTGTACCCCATGAGGTGCTGGAGGGTATTGCCGAATCGGCAGGGCTGCCGCTTATTACAGCCGAAACATACGGAGAGGACTATGCAGAACGCTTTGAACAGGCGCTCATTAAAGCAAAGGATATAGGAGCTAATGCCTGTGTGTTCGGTGACATAGATATTGAGGAGCACAAGAGGTGGTGTACTGCACGTTGCGACAGTGCGGGGCTAATAGCCCTGTTCCCGCTCTGGGGTGAGGGCAGAAAGGTTTTAGTCCGTGAGGGGATTGACCGCGGCTTTACTGCTCGAATAACAATCATCGACACCCGCCGCATGGATGCCGGGTACTTAGGACAGACGCTTTCACATGAGCTAGTAGAAAGACTAGAGCAGGATGGTGTGGATGTGTGCGGTGAGAACGGCGAATACCACACGTTTGTCACCGGAGGACCAATATTTAAGGGGAATATCTCATATCGCTTCGGGCAGAAGATAGTGGATAACGGATATGCGATACTCCCGATTATCGGAAAGGATGAATAGTTATGCGATGTGTTATTACGGTTATAGGTAAGGATATGGTGGGGATTTTAGCTGGGGTCAGCCGGGTTTGTGCGGACTATAACGCCAACATTCAAGAGGTCACGCAGTCGGTGCTGTCCGATTTGTTCGCGATGGTAATGCTAGCCGACATATCAAAGCTCTCCTGCGACTATCACACATTAGCGGACACGCTCACGGAGCTGGGCGACAAGATGGGGTTGTCCATTCGCGTTATGCACGAGGACATCTTCAATTCAATGCACAGGATATAGGTGAATTTTTATGCTTAATGTATCGGATATTCTAGAGACTATAAAGATGATTCAGGATGAAAACCTGGACATCCGCACTATTACCATGGGTATCTCTCTTCTAAGCTGCTCTGACCCGGACATTAAAAGCTCATGCGACAAGCTTTACGATAAGATAACAAAACGCGCAGAGCGTCTTGTGGCGGTGGGCGAGGAGATCGAAAGGCAGTATGGTATTCCCATCATCAACAAGCGCATTGCCGTTACCCCCATTGCCATGCTTCTGGCGGCTTCGGGGGGTGACCCTGTCCTCTACGCTAAAGCTCTGGACAAGGCGGCAAAGGCGGTGGGGGTCAACTTCATCGGCGGGTTCTCCGCTCTCGTGGAAAAGGGCTTTGCATCGGGTGACCGTGAGCTTATGACGGCTATCCCAGAGGCACTGGCGGCGACTGAACATGTCTGCTCCAGCGTAAATATAGGCTCGACCAAGGCCGGAATAAATATGGACGCGGTGGCGCTTATGGGCAGTACCATCAAGCGCTGCGCGGTACTTACTAAGGACAATGACTGTATAGGTGCGGCAAAGCTTGTGGTGTTCTGCAATGCGCCGGACGACAATCCTTTTATGGCGGGTGCATTCCACGGCGTGTCCGAGCCGGACTGTGTAATAAATGTGGGCGTATCGGGCCCCGGTGTGGTGCGGGCGGCACTCAAAAAGGCAGGAGACTGTGACCTGTCCGAGGCCGCCGACATTATAAAGCGTACGGCATTCAAGATTACACGTATGGGGCAGCTTGTGGCTGTGGAAGCCTCCCGCCGTCTCGATGTACCGTTTGGGATTGTGGATCTGTCCCTAGCTCCCACCCCCGCTATAGGTGACAGTGTGGCGCACATCCTAGAGGAGCTGGGGCTTGAGCAGTGCGGCGCACACGGAACAACAGCGGCGCTTGCCATGCTCAACGATGCGGTGAAAAAGGGCGGCGTAATGGCTTCCTCTCATGTAGGCGGACTGTCAGGTGCGTTTATCCCGGTCACCGAGGATGCCGGCATGATAGATGCGGCGCGAACCGGCTCACTCACCATAGAGAAGCTAGAAGCCATGACGGCGGTGTGCTCGGTGGGGCTTGACATGGTGGTCATCCCCGGCGATACCCCGGACGAGGTCATCTCTGCCATAATAGCAGATGAAGCTGCTATCGGCATGGTCAACCACAAGACTACCGCTGTTCGCCTTATTCCCGCTGTGGGGAAGAAAGCGGGGGACAATCTCTATTTCGGCGGACTGCTGGGAGAGGGTCCTATCATGCACGTAAACACAAAATCACCGTCCCGCTTTATAGGTAGGGGCGGCAGAATACCCGCTCCGCTTCAAAGCCTTAAAAATTAAGGAAGAGTTTTAATATGATTAACATTAAAACACCCTGTTACATTGTTGACGAGGGACTGCTTAAAAAAAATCTAGAAATATTAAAGCATGTCAAGGATAAGACCGGATGTAAGATTCTGCTTGCACAAAAGGGATTTTCCATGTACTCACTCTACCCGCTCATCAGAAGGTATCTGGACGGTACTACCGCAAGCTCATTGAATGAAGCGAGACTGGGGTTTGAGGAGATGGGGGGCGAGGTGCACATATTTGCACCCTGCTATCTGCCGGAGGAGTTTGACCGGCTATTGTACCTCTGCGGGCACATGGTGTTTAACTCGTTTTCACAATGGAAGAGTTACCGCGCCAGAGCTTTAGAGCGGGGTATCAGCTGCGGAATACGCGTAAACCCCGAATACTCCGAAATCACGACAGAGCTATATAACCCCTGCTCGATAAACTCCCGGCTGGGGGTTCGTCTGGAGGACTTTAAGGAGGACGAGCTAGACGGTATATCAGGGCTTCACATGCACACCATGTGCGAGCAGAACTCCGATGTCCTAAAGCGCACAGCGGATGTGTTAGTAGAGCGGTTCGGGCAGTTTCTTCCGCGCATGGACTGGCTCAATCTCGGCGGCGGTCACCACATCACCAGAGACGATTACGACCTTGTGACACTCATAGACACGATAAACTATCTACAGGATAGGTTTGACGTACAGGTCTATCTTGAACCGGGTGAGGCTGTTGCGCTCAATGCGGGTGTACTGCTGGGCAGTGTCCTCGACATTGTGCATGGCGGCGAGACGGATATTGCCATTCTCGACGTTTCTGCGGCATGTCATATGCCCGACGTACTGGAGATGCCCTACCGTCCGAACATTACAGGAGCGGGTAAGCCGGGAGAAAAGCCATATGTGTACCGTCTGGGAGGAAATACCTGTCTGGCGGGGGATATCATCGGCGACTACTCGTTTGCCGAACCCCTAAAGCCTGGGGATGTACTGGAATTTCTTGATATGGCACACTATACCATGGTTAAAAATAATACCTTTAACGGTATAAATCTCCCATCCATCGGGATAAAACGTACAAGCGGTGAGGTTGAGATAATCAAGAGCTTCGGCTACAAGGACTTTAAGGAGCGTCTATGATTACACTGGATGCACGTCTTGCCCTCATAGCCCATATGGTCACACCCGGGGGCAGGGTGCTCGATGTGGGCACTGACCATGCGCTGCTGCCGTCCTATCTCGTCCAGACCGGCAGGTGCGAAGCGGCGTATGCGGCGGACATTGCCGAAATGCCGCTTGCCAATGCTGCCGAAACTGTCAAGCGTTACGGCTTAACAGACAGAATAGGACTATTCCTGTCGGACGGACTGTCCTCTGTTCCCGCCGATGTGCTGTCTAGGGTAAACACTATAGTTATAGCGGGGATGGGCGGCGAGCTGATTCGGGACATCGTGCTGTCAGCAGGGGCGCTTCACGGCAAGGAGCTTATCCTATCCCCCATGACACGAGCATATGATCTGCGCCGGGGTCTCATGACACACGGCTACACGCTGACAGAGGAGCACGGCGTAACAAGCGGACGGCATATCTACTCTGTCATGCGATTTAGCTTTACAGGCGAGGTGTGTTCAGACGAGCTGCGCTTTTATGTGGGCAGTCTGCCCGAAAGCGGACACGAAGATTCTAAAAAATATCTAAAGCGGCTTCACCAGCGGCTTTTACGTATAAAAACTGGGTTGTCCTCCGGCGGCAAAGAAGCCCAAGCCGGACAGTACAGCCAGATTATTGAGGACATTAACGTATATGCTAATAAGTGAGATACAAAAAAGACTAGAGAGCATAGCCCCATTTTCTCTGGCAGAGGAATGGGACAATATAGGGCTTCTGGCGGGAGATCCAGCACTATCTGCGGACAGGGCTGTGGTGGCGCTGGACATTACACAAGAGTGCATAAACTATGCCCAAAAACAGGGGGCAGAGCTTATAATAGCACATCATCCGGTTATATTTAAGCCGCTCAAACGCATTACTACGGACATGCCAGTGTTCCCGCTGATTGAAAGCGGCATGGCAGCCATCTGTCTGCACACAAACCTTGATGCGTGCGAACAGGGTCTTGCCGCCGCCGTGGGACGTTTAATGGGACTTTGTAATCCCCGCTCGCTAGGATCTCCGCCTGCCGGTGTTGTCGGCGAAAGAAGCATCACCCTAGGCGGACTGGCAAGGGAATGTCTCAGCCTATTTGGAGCGGGCGGTGTGCGTTTTACCGGAGACGCGGAAATGCCTGTCTCTGTAGTTGCGGTTGTACCGGGAGCGGGGGGCGACTTTTTATCCGATGCCAAAAAAGCGGGGGCGGACTGCTTTGTCACCGGAGAGCTTAAACATTCGGATATGCTCTCCGCTTTAATTCCGGTAATTGAGATTGGACACGGTGCTATGGAGAATGCGCTCATGCGTGAGGTTTTTCCTGTTATCAGGGATGCCTTGCCCGGTGTGACACTTAGCTTTTATGATCAGAGCGATAGGTATTCTTATTTAGTGCGGTAAGGGGTTGTCTGTCAGCTCCAGCAGATAATCTACAGAAGTACCATAGAATTTAGCCAGCTTAATCAATACGTCAACAGGGTAGCTTAGTATACCCAGCTCGTACTGCGAGTAGGTATTCTGCTTTACATTTAATATTTCAGCTATCTGCTTTTGGGTAAGGTCGCGGTCAATCCGCAGACTTCTTATACGCTCAAATCTTAGGGCTTCGTATCGCATGTGTTTTCACCAACCAACAAATATATAATGATTATACAAGAATAACCGCTCAAATACAATAGGGGGGCGAACAAAATGGCATATGACGGACTAACCATGCGGCTTATCGCATTGGACATAGAAAAAGAGCTTCTGGGCGCGCGGGTGGACAAGCTCCATCTGCCCACGCGGGACGAGCTGCTCATCACGTTTCGCACAAAGGGGTTAGGGCGCATATTCGTGAGCATAAACCCGAACGGGGCACGTGTGAGCCTAACCGGATCATCCCGCGAAAACCCCGCCTCGCCGCCCATGTTCTGTATGCTTTTGAGAAAACATCTCTTAAACAGCAAGCTAATCCGCGTCACACAGCAGGGGCTTGACCGGGTTCTGCACCTTACATTCGAGTGTACGAACGAGCTGGGCGACAAGGTGGAAATGTCCCTCGTCCTCGAGATTATGGGGAGGATGTCCAACGTCATTCTGCTAAAGGACGGACGAGTAGTGGATGCACTCAAGCGGGTCACAGCCGAGCAGTCGGGCTTTCGGCAGATTCTGCCCGGCATTGTCTATGTCTCTCCGCCTGCACAGGAGCGTTTAAATCTTCTAGCTGCCGCGCCCGAACAGATTCTTGACACCGTCAAGATCTCCGAAACCGGGACTGTATCCAAGGCGCTCCTTTCGGCTCTGGAGGGGGTCTCTCCCCTATTGTGCCGCGAACTGGCATATCAGATTACACGCGGGGACGATGACATAAGAGCGCTTTTTGTTCCCGACTGTGCTGACCGGTTTGTCTATACTATAAATAAGCTCAAATCCATCCTCCAGACAGGCGAATCCACCCCCACAATGGTGCTTTCATTGGGGGGCGAACCCAAGGACTACAGCTTTATCCCGGTGGGACAGTACGGCGGGCAGATGCTCACAAAGGAATATGATAATCTCCACACCCTGCTTGACCGCTTCTATGAGCAAAAGGATCTGGGCGAGCGGGTTCGCGCCAAGGGCGGCGACCTCTTAAAACAACTAGTGAATCTCACCGACAGGACAACACGGCGTATAGCGGTGCAGTCGGAGGAGCTTCTTTACTGCCGCGAAAAGGAGCAGTTTAAGCTTTTCGGTGACCTTATAAACGCAAACCTATACCGTATCCCTGATGGGGCTGCCAGTGCCACACTGGAGAACTACTACGATGAGGGAAAGGATGTCACGGTCACACTCGACCCCACTCTCACACCGGTGCAGAACGCACAGAAATACTATGCCGCATACCGCCGCGCCATATCTGCTGAGAGTGTGCTGACAAAGCAGATTGAGTCGGGCAGAGAAGAGCTTTTCTATCTTGAGAGTGTGTTCGACGCGCTGACCAGGGCGGGTACGGACGAGGATATACTAGCCATCAAGGAGGAGCTGGCGGCGGGTGGATATGTCAAGCGCGTCAGTGTTAAGCGCGGGCAGAAGCCGCGTCCTCTCTCTCCTTTAAAATTTGTATCGGAGGACGGCTTTACCGTGCTTGTGGGGCGCAATAATGTCATGAACGATACCTTGACATTAAAGACGGCGCAAAAGACCGACCTATGGCTTCACACGCAAAAAATCCCCGGTTCACACGTGATAGTGCAAACCGGGGGGCAGAAGCTTCCCAACGCCACAATCGAGTTTGCCGCAAGGCTGGCGGCTCGTTACTCAAAGGCGGGTAGTGCCAAGGTGGCGGTGGACTATACCCTAGTAAAGAATGTGAAGAAGCCCGCCGGGGCGCGTCCGGGGATGGTTATCTATGATAACTATAACACGGCTTATGTGCCGGGGGAATGAGTAAAGTATGAAAAAGGGTCAGATAATCTTCAGCCGCGACAGCCTTTTAAAATGGCTGACCATGAGGATTGACTCACAGGGGTAATACTTACGTCACCACATACCCCGTAAACTTGTGCAAGAGCCGCTCCTCCACCAGACAGTCCGATTTAACCCCTTCGGGCAGATAGTCGGCGGAGTAGACTACACCATTCTCGCGAACCTCATTTAAAAGCCCCTCGGACACGGTGTATGGTAAAAGCACGGTCAAGCGTTTTGAAGCGGACGGAAGATTGTAAGCAAGAATTTCAATAAGCTTATCTATCCCCATACCTGTTTTAGCCGATATATATGCGGTATCATGGGAGTTTTCAGGTATCAGCTCCACCCGGTCGCACTTGTTAAACACCGTGACACACGGCGCGGTGACTTTAAGATCGGCAATAAGCGCGTCTGTCGTTTCAAGCTGATTGCTAAGATCCTCCGAAAAATCCGCTACCTTTACAATCAAATCGGCATACTCCACCTCAGACAGGGTAGAGCGAAACGCCTCGACTAGGTGATGGGGCAGTCTTGATATAAGACCTACCGTGTCAATGATTATGAGGTTGCGTCCGTCCGGCAGGGTTATTCCGCGGGATGTGGGGTCAAGAGTAGCAAACAGCTTGTTCTCCGCCAGCACATCCGCGCCGGTGAGAAGATTGAGTATAGTCGATTTTCCCACGTTGGTGTAACCCATGAGTACGGCGGTGGGAATACCGTCGCGCTTGCGTTTCTCGCGCAATCCCTCCCGACGTCCGGACACCTCTTTTAACTGTGCGCTCAACGCATCGATGCGCCGCCTGATGTGACGGCGGTCGCTCTCTAGCTTTGTTTCACCGGGGCCTCTCGTACCAATACCGCCGCCCAAACGAGATAGCACCCGCCCCATTCCCATGAGACGCGGAAGTCTATATCTCTGCTGTGCCAGCTCGACCTGCAGCTTACCCTCCATGGTATGTGCTCTCGCTGCAAATATATCGAGAATAAGCATGGTTCGGTCTATAACCGGGAGCTTTACTATGTCCTCGATATTTTTTAGCTGTGTTCCCGTCAGCTCGTGGTCGAAAATCACTGTGTCCACATTGTTTGCCTCACAGAAGTCCGCCAGCTCTTGGAGTCTTCCCGAACCGAGAAATGTGCCCGCTTCGGGTGTGTCCCTGCGTTGTGTCAGCCGTCCGACAACCTCTGCTCCGGCGGTTTTAGCCAGCTCTTCAAGCTCGTCTAGGCTTCGTTCCACATCGTATTCGCCGAAATCCGCCGCCGCCAAAACGGCGCGTTCGGCTTTTTTCTCCGTTGTATTATACAGCTCGTTTATAATAATCACTCCAATCATGAAAGGAAAGAGGTCAGTATTATGCAGTCAGCCGCTACAGTATCTACCCCTGTTATTTTCGCATTCTTCATATCCCTAGTATGCACCCTTATACTGCCGTTTATCGTAATTTTAGTTTTGGCACTAAAAAAACGTATAAGCATGATACCCCTGCTCGTAGGAGCGGGAGCGTTTCTCGTCTCGCAGGTGGTCTTACGCATACCGATACTGAACGCTCTATCAGGTATGTCGTGGTTTACAGACTTCGCCCGTGGGAACTATGTGCTGTACATAATCCTAGTAGGCGGACTGTCAGCGGGGTTATTTGAGGAAACCGCACGTTATATAGGAGCACGGTTCTTACTAAAAGGTAAAACCGGCTATAAGGACTGTATCTCGTTCGGCTTGGGACATGGTTTATGTGAGGTCGTTCTCCTAGTGGGACTGGGAGGAATCAACAACATCCTCTATTCGTTCTTGATAAACACCGGAAGCTATGATTTAATTGCCGGAATGATGCCAGCCGGACAGGCAGAACAGCTTATCGCCATAATGACCGGGGCATCCGCGTTTGACGTATACCTTGGCATAATCGAACGCATTTCCAGCGTATGCTTCCATGTGTTTGCGACGGTTCTTGTTTTTATAGCCGTAAACCACAAAAACAACCTCTATTATATCTATGCTGTATTGTCGCACACCGTCTTAAACTCTGGTATTGTGTTCCTGGCACGTGTAAATGCACTTTTAAGCGAGATTGTATTCCTTATTGTTGCCGCCGGACTTTTTTATCTCATTATAAGGCTTAAAGGATATTGGCAAGGAGATACACCGCTCCGAACAGTAAAGGCTGATGAATAAGGTAGATTAAAAGGGTATGTCTGCCGGTGAACGCCAAAAATCTTGAATGAATACGACCGTCATACAAAAAGTCCATGTATGGCGGTAATCTTTTTTCCTTAATAAACACACCCAGAAATCCACCTGTGAGGAACATAAAAAACCATGGAATAAGCGGGTAGTAGTCGGCAGAGTAAAACCCCGTCCCCGGAAACCCCAGCGGGAATAGATAGAACGTGGAATAGAGCTGATAGGGAAGATCAATGCGAAACCCGAAAAGGGTGATATATCCTGTCGGCACATTCCACATAGTAATAAACAAGAAAAGACCTGCCAGTATACCTATAACCGGCGATATTTTGTCCAGAAGCGGTCTTAACAATCCGTACAGTAGCATACACAGCCCGAACATATGAAGCACACCGAACAAAATAAGAAATTGGGGCAGGAAGAAATATGTTACCGCCGTTATCCCGCAGCCAATGAGGAAGCACACCGCCCCCCTCTTTAGATTGCTGCGTGAGAAGTTGCAGGAGATACCCGACAGTAAAACGAGCAGCGCGGTGTTGACATATCTTACCGTACCGAACCAGGGGGTATTGAAAAAACCTAGATCAATACCCCCAACTGTTTCGAGATTGTAAAATAGATGGTAAAACACCACAAATATTATAGCCACACCGCGCAGCTCGTCAATGAGATGTATCCGTTCCTTTTTCAATGCCACTTTTTTCTATCCTTTGTCCGACATGCCCGCCTTATCGGCTGCACCGGCGTTTTTCTTTGCGGCTTCCTTATCTAAAGCCATTTCCTCCACCGTCTTAACATGTATGCGTACAGCACCCTTGTATCCGTCGTTTGTCGGAATGAGTGTACCGTCGGCTTTCTGCTGTGCCAGACGCTCCTTGGCTTCCTTTATGCTCTTTTTGTACTGGGGCAGCCACTGCTCACCCGCCACAAGAAGCTCATCCACCATCTGCCAAACCTCCGGCGGATTGCACACAGCGCCAACCAGCGGATCCATAAGCATAGCCTGTCGCAGAAGCATATCGTCACCATGAACCCCCGCTTCCACCGCCAGCCTTTGCACCGTGATGTTCGAGAGACATGCCGCCGCACAACCCATGGGCAGATCGCCCACCTTAGGGATATTTATACCGTTATAATCCACATATCCCGGCACCTCGACAATACAATCGTCCGGCAGATTTGTTATAGTTCCGTTATTAACGACATTGAAGTGCCCGCGGTATAGTTTCCCTGTTTCCAGGCCCTCAATGATATATGAACCGTGCTCGTGACTGCGGGTCTCAGAAGAATACTTTAACGCAGGTTCATTCATCCAGTTGGGGAAATCGGTCTCGAACCAGCTTCTTCCCTCGGTGCATACCCTAAGATACCCGCCGGTCTCTCCGTTAATCCAGCTCGACAGGTCAATCCAGCGCTCTATCTCGCCCGGACGCTTGCGGTACCACGGTACATACTCCGACAGATGACCGTTTGATTCGGTGGAGTAGTAGCCGAAACGTTTGAGCATATCTATACGTACCTTTTCGGTGACACTGTACTCCGGGTGCTTCTCAAATGCTTCCAGAATCTTGCCTGTCATGTCCTCGCCCTTGTGCTTTACGCTTATGTACCAGGTCATGTGGTTTATACCCGCGCAGATAATATCTACTTCTTCATCGGTAAGCCCCAGCACATCTGCGATTTGATGATGACCGCCCTGTACCCCATGGCATAAACCGATGGTGTTAACCCCGCCGTATTTGTTGCACGCCCATGTCACCATGGCATTGGGATTAGCGTAGTTGAGAAGCATACATCCGGGCTTTGCCACCTCTCTGATGTCCTTGCAGAATTCAAGCATGACGGCAATATCGCGCTGGGCGTACATGATTCCGCCCGCCGATAGTGTATCGCCCACACACTGATCCACTCCGTATTTAAGCGGAATGTCAATATCCGTAGCAAAGGCTTCAAGACCGCCCACACGCACAGCGTTAATTACGTACTTTGCGTCTTTAAACGCCTTTCTTCTGTCTGTAGTTGCTTCAATCTTGATTTTCAGACCGTTCTCCTCTATGTCTCTCTGACAAAGCCTTGTCACCATATCGAGATTCTGCTCATTTATATCGCAAAACGATACATCAATATCAGAGAACGCTGGTACGGTAAGAAGGTCTGCTAAAAGTCTCCTAGTAAATCCTAAGCTGCCCGCTCCAATAAATGCTACCTTAATCTTCATCGTCATAAACTCCCTATAAATTTAAAAATAATAATAACCGGGGAACAGGGTAACGTTCGCACTACGTTCTCTGTCCTCCGGCATTTATTCATTATTCTAGCTGACCCAGCTCTGCAATCTCGTGCTTTTCAAGCCGTATCTGCGCGTCCTTTAGCACCTTAACATTCTCCTTGAGAAAGGTACGCGGTACAGCTTCGGGTGCCTTGTCCATGCGAACCTTGAGCACGCCGGTAATGATATTTGATTCGATGACCGTGCCCTTGCCCTCCTCGGTCTGGATGTACGCCCCTACCTTTGGGGTGATGCGCAGAAGCTCCTCGTATACATCCTGCTCGTATTTTAGACAGCACATGAGCCGTCCGCATGTACCCGATATCTTTGTCGGGTTGAGGGATAACCCCTGTTCCTTAGCCATTTTAATCGATACAGGCTGAAACTCGCCCAGAAATGTGGAGCAGCAAAAGGGTTTGCCGCAGACGCCCAGACCGCCTAGCATCTTTGCCTCATCTCTGACACCAATCTGCCTAAGCTCTATGCGCGTGCGGAATACCGATGCCAAATCCTTAACAAGATCGCGAAAATCCACGCGTCCGTCGGCGGTAAAGTAAAACAGTATCTTCTGCCCGTCAAAGGTGTACTCCACCTCCACAAGCTTCATGTGCAGCTTATGCTCTGTTATCTTCTGCTCACATAACGAGAATGCGTGTGCCTCCTTTTCCTTGAGGCTCTTTATCGTAGCAATATCCTTTTCATTGGCTATACGAATAACCTTTTTCAAGGGATGCACAACGGTATTTTTAGGAATCTCCCGGTTTGAGAGAGCCACCTCACCGCATTCAATCCCTCTTGCGGTCTCAACTATGACCTTTGTCCCCTCGGTTATCTGCTTACCGTCCGGGTCAAAGTAGTAGACCTTGCCCACACTCTTAAACCTTACCCCTATTATCTCTATCATTAATTAACCTCTTGCTTTTTCAAATCTATAACAAACCTTGCCGCCGTGAGCGGCAGGGATGCATTCTGTTCCAACATCCTAATCCCCTCTAGACATAAAAACCCTAGCTTGCTTAACATTATTACCGGCATAAAGGAAAACTCCCCTGTCCCGGTATGTAATGCTGTGTGTACCTTATGTGACAGTACAGAAAGTGCCGCTATAAATAATCCTCTGTCCGAACGCAGACTGTAGAGCGCCTTATAAAGGCTGTACTCACTCCCCGAGACCAATGCCGAGACTATTCTTTCCGCCGCCTCGTCCGCTCCGCTTGTATCCTCCGACATTAATAAAAGTGCCCGCCCTAGATTACCCTTTGACATACATACCGCTCTGTCACAGGGTACGTCTGGGAAACGCTCATAAAGAGCCATTTTAATCGTATCATCATCTAGAGGCTCTGCCGTAATGACCGTCAGCCGGGATATGAGCGTGGGAAGAAGCGCTCTTCTGCTAAGTGCGGTGAGAATAAAGTAGACACCAAAGGGCGGCTCTTCTATGGACTTTAACAGGGCATTTTGGGCTTGAACCGTCAGACCTTCGCAGTCCAAGAGAATATATACCCTAACAGACGATTCATTTGAGGAGAGTGAAAGCATCTCCCGAATACGTCTTATCTCATCTATATGAAAGGAGGATTTTCCCGACCCTCCGCCCCACAGCGTAACATCGGGATGAGCATCCGCCATTATCCTCTTACATGAATTACACGCAAGACAAGGCGGCGAACCGCACACCAGGCTCATCGCGAGGTAGCGCGCCATCACCGTCCTGCCTAGCCCCTTGTCGCCCTCAATGAGCACGGCATGGGGCGTCTTTTCTGTACCGGCAAACCGGGAGACCAGCTCCTTAAACCGCCGGTTACCTAAACAATAATCCATTTAAATATCTTTTCTCAAAATATACTGATAAAAAATAATCGGGACTAGCCTAAATCTTCTCAAAACGCTCTATATCCATGACAAAGACAGTAGCGCCGCCCACCGACACCTCTACGGGGAATGAGGAATAAGAGCCCAACCCGTATGTAGATGTGGAGGGAACCATCTGGGAGCGCTTCTTGCAATAGCGTCCGATAATCTCCAGAACCTCGTCTACCTTTTCATCCTCTGTACCGATGATAAACGTTGTGTTGCCCGACATGAGGAAGCCGCCGGTCGTCGCGAGCTTAGTGGCATAAAAGCCCTCTTTCGTTAGTCCCGCCGCTACCTTAGCGCTGTCGTCACTGTTCACAATCGCAAATATTAGCTTCATTCCGCTTCCTTCCCTTCCCAAAAGCTGTTTATATTACTATCATATCACATTTATATAATAAATACCAGTATTTTTCAAAATTTCTTTAATTTTTTTATCCACGCTCTCCCCAGGCAGCAATATAGGTACTCCCGGCGGGCAAAGATACACAGGTACAGCCGCTATCCGTCCCACTGCATCGTCCACCGGAACACACTCATACCGCTCCAGTACACACAGCTTTACCGGCTCGTCCGAACAGGGAATCTCATGCTCACACACGTTAACCGGCTCACCGCGGCAGTCTCCCGCTATCTCCTCCAGCACTGCTAAGAGCCTGTCTAGGTCATTAAGTCTGTGAGGGGCGGGGATTAGCACCACATACATGTCGTCGGCATACTCTGTCTCAATTTTACGCTCGCGAAGTGCCAGAGACAAAGACCTTCCGTCTATACCAAGGCCAGTCCCCGAAAATGTCAGCCGTACAGGGTCGGAGGGCGCTTGCGGCAGAATAAACCCAAGCTCCGTCATGCGCTCCTTAACCATTTCTACATACTCCCCAAGCAGACGAAATTCCGGAGTTCCACCCGATGAAAGGTACTCATGCGCATGTTCAAGCGAAAGCATGATAGGATAGGACGGGCTAGTCGAGCCGAAAAGCCCCATAGCGGCGCGTACATGGGGTATGTACCCGGAAGCTTCTCTCGAGATATGGAGATATGCTCCCCCGGTCAGCGCGGGCAGAGTCTTGTGCGCCGAATCACAGCACATGGTCGCGCCCAGTGCCATAGGGTGCAGAGAAAACGCCAGCAGGTGCGCACCGTGTGCATTGTCCACGAGAAAAGGCACGTTATACCGAGAACACACATCCGCGATTGCTCTAATATCCGCCAGTCTGCCGTAGTAGTCGGGCGAAGTGACATATACCGCTGCAATGTCAGAGCGTTTTTTTAGCACACACTCTATCTTGTCCGGCAGCGGAGCACCTGTAAATAAGGCACGAAGCCCCAGAAGCCCCATGGCATTCACCGCCGCTACATGCAGGTTTCGTGTACACAGGATAACTCCGTTCTCGCGGTAGACAAGCCTTAGCATGGCAGCAATGCACTGGGACGAGCCGCCTGTACTAAAAAATGAATGTCCGGTGTTATACAGTGCGGACAGGCGGTTCTCACTCTCTAGAATTGCCCCGGCAGCAGAGTAGAGGTTGTCAGTATCGGGAAGCTCGGTGAGGTCGTAGGGTGCTATCTCACTAAACGGAGCGGAAAGCTCGCCCTTGTGTCCGGGCATGTGAAAACGCGCCTGTTTTTTATCGATGTATGCATCCAGAGCACGGCGCAGGGGGTAGGCGTTACTGCTCATCACTAGCCGGCTGCTCCTTTGTCTCTGCTGACTGGACAGGCTTTCTCTTCCTCGCCTTCATGCGGCGTGAGAGCTTCTCGCCCGAGTCTGCGATAAATCGGATAAAGGAGTTGAACACAAGGTTAAATTCACCTGCGAACTCCACTACCTCGCCGTTAAAGCCCTTTTTGAAGCGGTACACACCGTAGTGCGGATCGTTCTCGTCGAAATAAAAGGGAATACCTTGAAAATCGTACAGGAAGCATCCCCCCTCGATTGCCCATTTAATCATCTCCCACTGCATAAGATGGTTGGGCATGACGTTTCTGTGGTTGTTGTCCGATGCGCCGTACACATAACAGGTCTTTCCCGCATACTGGGTCGTAATCGCCCCTGAAACCGGAATACCCTGATAGTAACACATATAAAGGCGGCAGTGCTCGCCCAGCTCATTCATCATCTTCTCGAAATATGCTTTGGGACGGATGATAAAGCCGTCGCGCTCGCCTGTCACCCGCATGAGAGCATAAAAATCATCCAGATAGGAGGTGTCCCCGACAACGCAGGTCACACCCTTTTTCTCGGCTACGCGGATGTTGTAGCGCCACTTACTGTGGAAGGAGGCAAACACCTCGTCCGGTGTTCTGTTCTTGATGTTCAGCATATAGTTGTTGCGGGTTTGAATCGTCGTGAAGTCCGCCATACCGGGGGTAAAAAGAAACCCTTTCATCCGGGCCCGCTTGATAAACAGCTCGTCACTGGCCATGACATACGGATCCATGACGAACATATATGCACGGTGCTTCCTTTTCAGCTCCCGCACACCGTTTATAAGGTCGTCTATAACATCGAAATCGTTAAGGTCACACACAGGACCTCTGGGTGCATATAAAAGTGTAAACGGAAATATGGGAAGCCTCTTAATAAGCACCGACATCCCGCCCACTATCGCCCCGCCTTCATCCCGCGAGACAATCACCTCATGTCCCCAGCCCGACTTTATACGCGCCCACCGCTCGGACTGCATAAAGCTCCCGAACTCGTGGGTTTTATTAAACGCTTCAAATTCGTGGTATCTCTCTTTGTGCAATATCTCCATTGACTACTCCCTTTATGCTCATGTTTCCCAGTACAACAAGATGTCCAGCCCCGTTTTGCTCTATGAGGATGCTTGCGTAGTCCGCGGGGCAGTCCTCGAACACGCAGGTAACGTCCCGGTTCATTATGTCCGATACATGCATCTCCAAAAGGTCACAGCCCTTTGCCACTGCGTGCAGAACATCCTTGTCTGTTACAAGCCCGATGAGCCGCCCGTTTTCCACCACCGGCAGACACTCGGTGCTCGTCTCGTCCATGAGCTTAACCAATCTGTTCAAGCTCTCGTTTCCCTCGATTATCACAGGTTTATCCGTAATAAGCTCGCTAATCTTCATACAGGCACACTCCTTTTTATGATAGTGTGCCCTCCATAATAAGGGTTATATTCCTTTTTATGGAATTTTTTCTATATCCGAACGCTCTTGTCTCACACAGCCTATCAACATTTTCGGGTGTGACTACACCTTCCACATCGTTAATAAACTCATAAAGCCCATACGCCGCCCCCTTATTCATGGGGCAGACCTTACTGCATACATCGCACCCAAATGCCATTCCGCCCGCTTTAACGAGCGATATCTCCTGCTTATTCAGCTCCCCTTTTTTCTGTGTAATTAAGGAGAGACATTCACCCATTCCGCAAAGAAATCCGGTGGGACAGGCACTTTTACAGCGTCCGCACGAGAGACAGCCCCCTCTAATGGGTTCGTCGGGGGGCAGCTCACAGTCGGTCACCAGCTCCCCAATAAAAACATATGAGCCGTACTGCTTATTTATTAATAGTCCATTCTCACCTATAACCCCCAGCCCAGCAAGATACGCAGCATACACCTCCGGAATGGGTGATATATCGGTCATGGGTACAAAATCATTGTCGGGGTAAATCTCCGACAGGTGTTTAGCGTAACCGCTAAGTATATCGCCCGCCACGACATGGTAATCGGGGACAGAGCAGTATGCAGATAGATTGCCGTGCTGCTCCCCGAAATAGTAGGGGAACAAAACCATTATCAGTGACCTGGGGTTTTTCGGCAGTCGGTGGTGTCCGTTTTTATGGAGCTTATTTTCAATGTCACTAAACCGTGTTACCCCATGGGGCTGTTTAATAAAGTCAAAGCGTCCCATATTCACCGCAAGGGCACGCAAAGCGTGCCCTTAAATCCCCAATATAAATACTTTTACCAGTCGGTATCCACTGCTTCACCGTTTAGAAGATGGGTAAACTCTGCTCTCACCTTATCCACATAAGCGCCACGCATAGAGTACATACCCTCGCCGTTTAGCACTATGGCAAGCTTTCTTGTACCATACGGGATAAGCTCTAAGACATCGGACTTTTTACCGTCATTATAGTCATAGGTCATCTTAATCGATGCCCTGCCCGATACCTCCTCGGTCAGCTCCTCGTCCGCAGTTACATAGATTAAAAGCTGATAGAACTTCCTGAATATATCAGAACTGATGGTTTCGCCGCCCATTGTCACGGTAAGCTCATCTTCCTCGTTTGTCACAAGCTCAAACTTATATGACTTTCCGTCCAGATCTAAGGTAAGAGTACTGACCTTATTTATATAAGGAATAAACACAAGCCGCGGGATTAAATCCATGTATCCGGCCTTTGCAATCGGAATAGCTCCCTCCGAAACCGCGTAAACAACAGGCACATCGCCTGTCATTGCATAATACCTGCCGTCCTTTGTATTGCCAAGCTTAATATCGAGAGTTCCCTTAAAGTCATCCTCTTCATAACTAGCCTTTATGGTGTAGACAGGCTCTTTCAATCCATATCCTTCAAGCTCCTCCTCGGTGGGTCGGAGCGCAATTGTTTCATCCGCTTTTATACCGAATAAATCCATGAGCTTTAATACTCTCTCAGCGGAATCCACAGAGGTCTTGCGCGGAGAGGTCATTTCATAGCTATAGAAAACAGGGGTATCATCGTCCTCTTTCTTTACGGTCGGTATGATGTTTATCTCCTGCTCTCTCCCGGTGCCGCCCAGCGTAATACTTTTGTAGGGCGGGAAGAGTAGTCCAGCTTCTGCATCATATTTAGGATAGAAAGCGGTGAGTGTCTTGTCCACATAGTAGGTCAGCGGCATGAGGAACGGCTCTAATGTCGATTTGTACACGACATAGACAGCACCCTCCGCGCTCTTGACATACATCTCGCTGTTACCGGCGGTATAAGCACCTATCTCAAAGGTCTTGTCTCCGTCGGACGAGGATACCTTTACAGTCGCCTGGGGTTTATCCAGTCCATACTGTTTAAGATCGGACGGTTTTTCGTCCACAAGGCGGGTAGAGCTTATATTACGTGCCTTTGTGGCTGCTGAACCGATAAGGGATGCGTCCTCCGGCAGACCGTTTAGGTCAGATATGGTATAAGCATCTCCGGATTTAGTTATCTTTATTGTTCCATACTCGTTTTTAATCTCAGCGCTCTTAAAGCTATCCTCTTCTACGCTGACAATCGGGATGGAATCAGGTGTAGAATAGGTGGAAGAAGAGGGTTCTGCCTCGGCTGTCGGGAGATATGGGAGAGCAATTAAAGCTCCTATGAGTACGAGAAGCACGACACCGCCGATAATAAAACCTCTTGCTCTGGATTTCTTCATTACAGGTGCCTCCTACGAAGCCATATTACGACACCTAAGACCAGAACCGCCACAGGAATAACGATGGCAAACACAATACCCAGCGTATTAGCCTGTCCTGTTGTAAGCTCCATTGCCACACCCGAAAGGCTCTTGGGTACAATATAGATATTTACATTGCGTTCGCTTATCTTGTCTAATAGACCGATAAAGTATTCGCCGTTTGTGACGGAGGTGTTCTGCAGCAGTGCCGGATCAAGTGCAGTTACCGAAGAAATGGCTATAACCTTTGATTTTAGAGGAGTGGTCTGGTCATACTTAACGCGTTCGCCGATGATGGCTGCCGAGAAAGGCCCCCCCTCGTATTCCTTTGCGGATTTTGCCGGGTCATAATCGGGTGGGGCTAAAAATGTGGTGTCCTTAAAGCTTAAAAGCTCTGTTGAGGTGCGGTTTCCGCTGGTCTCAAAGCTGCGTCTCATTCCGCGTGCAGCATATACCGCCGGTTGACGCTTCTGGCTGATAAACCGCTCTGCGTAGCTCTCGGCGGAATACCCCACCTTGATAAACGCAGGGTCAAGGTTAAACACATTGTTATAGTCCGATTCAAGTACAACACCCTCAAGAACCTCAATACCCCATTCGGCTAAAAAAGCCTCGAGACGCGGCAGCTTAGGCTGCTGACCGTCTGCAACATATATAAGGTTCTTTCCGAATCTTGCACCATTGTCGAGATAGCTGTCGAGCTTTCTCAATTCGTCATCGGTATAATCGCTAAGGGGTGAGCTTATAACGAGGTAGTCCGGCTCTGTATCCAGTTCGCCTGTCACGATGGACTGCTCAGAGACGACATAGTTATTGCTTTCAAGCATCGACTTAAATGCATCATAACCGCTCTCACCGTGACCGCCAAGGAAGGAGACAGCGACAATCCGATCTGCTGTGACGCTTAAAATAGCGGAGGTCATAACCTGCTCTGCTTTAGAAGAGGTGACCTGACTGTTACCGTAGTTGTCCTGACTAATGTTAAATAGGTCGGACAGCGTTAAAACCTTGACGCTCGTTCCCGATTCAACAATAATATTGTTGGAACTAAGCTCGTGGGACGGATACTTAGACGTAAAGGTGGGGTTCTTATAGATATCCACATAGTTTATATTAATGCGGTTTGAGAGCTTACCATACATGTTAATGACCTCATACGCCTGTTTAAGGTATGAGGAGGCACTCTCAAACTCCTTTTCGTCCATTAGTACCGTAACTGCTACATCCTTTGTAAGGTCGGACAGATAATCCTTTGTGTCCTGTGTTATCTCGAAAAGCTTCTCGGTCGTCATGTCGATGGACAGAGGAAACCGCTGCATAATCCCGGATACAAGAATGTTGAGCAGTATTATCACCGCGACAAAGCCTGCGGTGGCAGCAGTCGCAAGTCCGCCGTATTTCAGGCGTTTGTTCATATTCTTAAACATTTCCATATTATTTCTACTCCTTTAGCATACTCGGCGTTACGCCCAACGCTTCCTTTCAAATATACGAACCGTTAAAAAGACAAATATAGCCGTTATGCTCAAAAAGAACACAATACCGTCAAGACTTAGAATTCCCGCTGTAAAGTTCGAGTACTTCTGGAAAAAGGACAGCGAATAGATAGCATCCGCAACCGGCTTAAACGGAATAAGCGATGCCAGTGTGTCAATAAGCGCAAAGAACATCATAGCAAAGAAGCCGCCCACAGCCGCTATGAGCTGATTCTCGGTCAAGGACGATACGAACATCCCCGCCGATATAAGCGCAAGACCAAACAGCAGTATACCAACATAGTTGCCGATTAAAAGCACCCAGTTTACCGGTGCAAACACCGCCATAACCACACCGTATACCAGTGTAATGGAAAGCCCCAGCGTGTATATCGCAAATGCGCCTAAAAGCTTTCCTATAACTAAAGAGAACAGGCTGATGGGTGCAGTCAGAAGCGCCTGATCGGTCTTTAGCTTTTTGTCCTCCGACATCAGTCTCATTGTAAGTATGGGAATTAGAAGAAGAATTATTGTGAACATACTGGAGAAAACGCCGGTTAAATCGGCATTACCCACAGCCAGTGCCGATGAAAAGAAGAAAAATCCCGCAAATACATAAAACACCGCCAGATAAATGTATCCGATGGGTGAGGCAAAGTATGCGGAAAACTCACGTCTTATAATGGCTAGCATCTAGTTTTTTCCTCCATCCTTAGTAAGGCTCAAGAATATATCCTCCAGCGTCATCTCGTTGGAGCGCATACCCAGTATAGCCCATTCACGCTCGGCCATACGCTTGAATATCTCTCTTCTTGCGTCCACGCCCTGCTCCGCCTCAACTAAAAAGTCAAAAGCGCCGGTCTCTTTCTCACCTAAGCTCTCACAGAGCACTAAGCGGGGTATCTTCTGGAGCGTTTTTAATATCTCCGGTTCAGGACCATCCACGCGGACTACCAGCTTGTGGTCGGAGCTCATGTTTTTAGAGAGGTTGTCCGGCGTGTCATCCGCGACAATCTTTCCCTTATTTATGACGATAACCCGCTCGCAGGTCGCTTGAACCTCCGGTAGAATGTGCGATGAAAGAATAATAGTGTGCTTCTTGCCTAAATCCTTGATAACGTTTCTTATCTCGATTATCTGCTTTGGGTCAAGACCGACCGTAGGCTCGTCCAGAATTAATACCTCGGGATTACCGATAAGCGCTTGAGCAAGCCCCACACGCTGACGGTAGCCCTTTGATAGGTTCTTTATAAGACGTCCGTACACATCGTCAATCTTTATACGTTTACATATATCCTGTATATGCTCGATACGCGGCTGTGTCGCTTTTTTAAGGTCATACATAAAATCCAGGTACGCCTTGACGGTCATATCGAGATATAAAGGCGGCAGCTCGGGCAGATATCCTATCTTCTTTTTTGCCCCGATGGGATCGGTCAGCACATCTATACCGTCTATCGTCACCTGACCTTCGGTGGACGACAGATATCCGGTAAGGATGTTCATTGTTGTGGTTTTACCCGCTCCGTTGGGCCCTAGAAATCCTAATATCTCACCCTTGTTGACCGTAAAGGTGGCGTTGTCCACGGCCAGATTAGCACCGTAGCGTTTAGTGAGGTTTTTTACCTCAATCATGTTTGTAGCCCGTCCTTTCCATTGCACATATCCTACTTATAATAACAAATTAAAAGGGACAAATTGTAAACAAATAATAAATTATGCTGAATACCGGCTGAAATTAAAGTGAAAATCGTGTGAAGATTATTTAGTTACCCTCTTATAAACCTATCCATGAGTGTATATCCGTCCGCTATATAAACCCCTGTAGAAAGTGCTGCCGCTTCGTCATACGAGGCATGTCCCCTATCCTCATTTTTGCTTGTACTGCGGTATATACAATAAGGTACAGGCTCGCCAGTATGCGTCCTCAGACTAAGCGGTGTGGGATGATCCGGCACAAGCAGTACGGCATAGTCCTCCCCCAAATCCTCTAGCCCTTTCATGACGGGTTTTAGCACCTTTTCGTCAATAAGCTCGATAGCCCGCACCTTTTCGGGGATTTCACAGCGGTGACCGCACTCGTCCGGCGCTTCCACATGGATGTAGACGAAATCGTCACCCTCCCGCAGTGCCGCAAGCGCCGCCTCTGCCTTTCCCTCAAAATTCGTGTGGATGTTACCTGTAGCACCGGGAATATTAAGCGCTCTTAGCCCTGTCAAGATACCTATTCCTTTAATAAGGTCAACCGCCGACACCACAGAGCCTTTAAGTCCGTACTTATCCTCAAACAGCGGCAGTGCCGGTACGCGCCCCTCTCCCCACAGCCATGCGGCATTGGCGGGCTTTAACCCCCGCTCTATACGCGCCTTATTGACCGGGTGGTTCTCGAGCACCTCACAGGATCGGCGCATGATGTGAAGTATCACATCGGAATTGGTTTTTGAGGGCAGCCAGTCCCCTATTCGCTTTGTAAGTATATCATGGGGCGGCGTTGCCACAAGCCCTGTGTCCGCATCGTGCAGGACAAGGCAGTGCCGGTAGCTGATACCCGGATAGAAGTCCTTTTTTATGTCCCCGAACACATCCGCAAGCGCGGATATGAGCATTTTTGCCTCTTCGGTGGATATCTCGTCTGCGCTGTAGTCGAGCATTATGCGCTCTTCAAAGCTTTTTGCATCCGACAGCGTGACAAGGTTTAGTCGGTATGCCACATCGGTGGGAAGAAGCTCTATTCCCATGCTCACCGCCTCGATGGGAGAGCGTCCGGTGTAGTATATTTTCGGGTCAAACCCCATGACGGCAAGGTTCGCGGTGTCAGAACCGGTGGGCATTCCGTCCGGCACGGTCTTAACAAGCCCCAGCTCACCGTGCTTTGCCATAAAGTCCATACCTGGCTTGACGGCAGCTTGAAGCGGGGTCCTGTCACCCAGCTCCAAAACCGGATAGTCCGCCATGCCGTCACCCAGCATTACAACAAATTTCAAACTGCTTCCTCTTTTCTCACCATTAAAATATCGTGTGCAGACTGTCCGATTTTAGCACCTTTGTAAAACGTTCGGGCAGACTGAATACCGCTTCGAGCTGCGGGGGAATCTCCTGCCCTGTCAGCCTAGAAAGACAATCCAGTCTCTCACGGTCACCATCCGGCACATTAGCCCCCAGCGCAGACAATACCCTGTCGGCAAACTTAAACGGACTGGCAGTGGCGGCTATGATACTCTTAGTATTATCCCCTGTCCGTCTGCGATAGTCCTCGTACACACTAAATCCGACAGCGGTGTGTGTGTCGCACAGATAGCCGTAATCGTCATATATGTGCTTTATGGTGCGGGCGGTTTCGGTTTCGTCCGCAAAACCCGCCGAGAAGTCCTCTGACAGTCTGCTCTGCATGTCTTTTGTTATGGTGTAGCGTCCTTTATCTCTAAGCCCATTCATAGCCGACACGATAAACTCCGCATCCCCTCCCGACAGCATAAACAACAGCCGTTCGAGGTTAGAGGATATGAGAATATCCATGGAGGGTGAACCGGTTAGGAAAAACTCTCTGTTCCGGTCGTATG
>CAYSTR010000003.1:0-20921 GCA_964433745.1 uncultured Oscillospiraceae bacterium
CTATCACCGCTATCCGTTTTAGGTCTTTTTTTAGCGGGAGCAAATCGCCTTGATTTTTTAGCAGACACATGGACTTTCGTGCCACTGTGAGTGCCAGCTCCTGATGTTTAGCTGCGCGGACGGTCTTTGTGTGCAGCTGCTCGTCTATGTAGGGGTTCTCGAATAACCCCAAACGGTACTTGACACGCAAAACACGACCGACTGCCCTGTTTACCGTCTCTATGGGGAGCTTACCCTCGTTTACCAGCTCCATCATTAAGCCTTGGTACTGTTCGTGGGAGAAGTCGAACAGCTGCATATCCACACCCGCTTCCAGAGCCATGCGAATGGATTCCTTTTCGCCGTCTGCAACGTCATGGTCGCACCTTAACATGGACATGGCACACATATCCGAACGGACATATCCGTGCATTCCCCATTCGTCCCGCAAAAGACCGGTGAGCATCTTAGGGTCGGCAGAGCAAGGTACACCATTAACCGAGCTGTATGAGCACATGGTGCTCATAGCCCCGCCCTCTACAAATGCCGCTTCAAAGACAGGCAGATAGCTTGTGTAGTGCTCTAGTGTACCGATAGCGGCGGCGGCACAGTTAAGTCCGCCTATGGGTACACCATACGCCGAAAAATGCTTGGGCTCGGATATGACCTTGTCGTGACGCGATACATCGTCCCCCTGCAAGCCCTTTACAATCCTAGCCGCAAAACGGCTCGCAAGATAGGTGTCCTCTCCATAGCCCTCCTCGACACGTCCCCATCTGGGATCACGCGCCAAATCCAGAACAGGTGTCCATACCTCGTGAAGCCCCAGACTTCTTGCCTCTGCCGCTATGGCTTCACCGGTTTTAAAGCCCAGCTCCGGCTCCCATGTTGAGGCAAGTGCTATCTGTTGGGGGAATATTGTACAGCCGCTTTGATGTACTCCGTGCAGTCCCTCTGTAGTAAACAGAAAAGGTATACCCAGACGCGTCTGTTCCACCGCATACCTCTGTAAAGCGTTTACAACCTCCACCGAATGCCGAGGACCAATAGCGCCGACGCACGATTCCCCGATTATCTGTTCTACCTTATCCCAGAGGATGTTAAAGCTGCCGTCCGAGCTCTCCACCATAACCTCCAGTCCGTAGAAATCGAGCTGTCTTACCTTTTCCGCCAGTGTCATTCGGCTCACAAGGTCATCTATTCGCTCCTCGACCCCATAAGCCGCATCCTTATAGACCGGCTTACTGTTTAAATTCTCATGCATAACCCTCAAAAGCGCCGCTGTAGTATCGTAACTATACTGCCAGTAGAATATACCGCCGCACTGCGACTCCTTTATATATCTGCATTTAAGTTCAATCGACAGCTCATCGTCATATGAGATAAAAGTACTGCCGTCAAAGAGATACGGAGCTTTTGCTTCATCATCCCAATAGCGGATATAGCCGTTTTTGTCTATGTAGTTTTCGACTAGCTCGTCATACCGGGGACCATATCCGCCCGCTCCCTCTGTTTCTTGCAGAAAGCCGTTGTTTATATCGGGGACATTCTCCCATTTCCTCGAATATGCCGCTGCACCGATAATAAGCTTCTCTTTCGGCACACCTGCACCATGGAACAGTCTGACTGCCGTTTCACAGCTTGTGTTATAGATGTCCCCGCTGGTTGAGAATAGATTTGTATGATGACCTGTCAGCGCATGAAACCCACAGCGCAGATCATATGTCATGAGATAGATATAGTCGAGATAGGTCTGCACCTTATCCATCTCGGTGTTGCGCACAAAGTATTCATCCCCGCCCGCTGCGATGGTAAACAGAAGCCGTCTATTCTCACGTATACTTACAGTATCGAGAGCCTCTCTTATCTCCTTGCAGACAAGCGTAAAGTTCTCCTTATCTTCAGGTACGGCCGTACCGAAGTTTGAGGATATACAGGGAAACTCCCAGTCTAAATCAATTCCGTCTAGTGCATACCGTGACACGGCACCGGCACATGAGGCGGCAAGCCTTGCGCGACCCTCGCGGGTAGAGCATCCCACCGAGAAATCATCCGCCGAGGACGATACCAGCGACAAACATACCGTCAGCTCGGGATTTATCTGCTTCCAGCGCGGTATATCCGAGAGTGTGGTCAGCTTATCCGTGAGAATATCCCCATTCTTAATTATGCCAAAGGCAATATTTATGTGGGTTAGACGCTTTAAGTCTATGTCTGTCAGATTAAGCTCGTTATCATCCAGCGCATAGGCTAGTACAATCTTGTTAATCATTCCCGGCTTCCTCCGTTCTGGTGTGATTTTAGACCCTCAAAGGTGCATTGAAGCAGTGTTCCGGTGTGTACAGTAAAGAACATACCGCCGAATCCGTTATCTATAATATACTCACACTTACACCCTACAGACTGCTCATCCTCATACGAGATAAATGTCTCTCCGTTAAAGAGATACGCCGCTTTGGCTTTATCGTCCCAGTACCGCGTAAAACCGTTTTTATCTATATACTGCTCTTGAAGCTCTCTAAGGTCTGCTCCTTTTCGCCCTATGGTCTTGGCTATCTGCTGATGACCCTGATAGCGGTTGGGAACACCCTCCCATATTCGGGAATGACATGCCGCCCCCATGACAAGCCTGTCTTTCGGCACACCCGCATTATGCAGTCTTTCTAAAGACAACGCCGCTCCGGATGTGAAGATATCACCGCACGGAAGATATAGGTTTGTATGATGTCCGGTCAGCACCTGAAAAGAGCCCCTCATGTCATAGGTCATGACATAGAAAAGATCTGTCAGTTCGGATATGCTCTTTATCTCGGTACAGGAGAGATACTGCTCCTCCGAGCCAGCCATTAAGGTTAGCAGGCACGAGCCGCCGTTTATACGTTCTAGCGCTGTCCTCGTCTCCCGTATAAGCGAGGTAAAGCCTGTTTTGTCCTCCGGAAGTGCCGCCCTGTCATACACCCTGCAGCACGGATAGATAAATCTAAGGTCAATGCCGTCCAAGTCATGTTTTTTCACAAGTGCTGTCATGGTTTGAGCTTTTTGTGGTATGCAGTCCCTTATCCGGGAGAACACACCGCCAAAGCTCAAAACAATGCGCATATTAGGGTTGAAGGAGCGCAGACGGCTGACAAGCTCGTCATTAAGTGTAAGCTTTTCTGCCTCCTCTAACTGTCCGGCGTCTATATTCAGATGGGTAAGTCTCTGCGCATCCTCTTTTGTTATACTGGTAAGTTCGTTGTACGCACAGTATCCCGCCAAAATCTTACTGCTCATATATTCATCCCTCATGCTTATTATAAAAACTCTATCTCTATTGTAAGCTCTGCGCCCTTGCAAAGCCGCCAATCAACATGGGCATGTATCTGCCGCCCGCTGACATGATAGTCACACACCCGACCGCCGCATACAAGAGATTTCACCTCCATACCGGACGGTATCTCGGTTGTAAACTGTGTAAATTCTACGTATTCTCTCTCGATGGTCTCCAGTACCTTAATATTAAACGTTCTATTATATAAACATTGTTCGTAATTAAGCCATATCCAGATAGCGGGTGAAAAGAGCGGTATTTTGAGGTTATTCTGACTGCCAATGTTAGGTGAGAGCTTCATGCGGCGGTTAACCACATCCGGGAGGTAGCCGCTCAATGCTTCAAGCAGAAAGAAGCTGGCGGGATTTGTCATGTAGTAGGGCAGTCCGATTATATGTCCGTCGGCGTGCTGTGTCAAGGGTACATTCCACGGTGCATGCTTGTTCATTTCGTAAACCTTTTTAAAGCAGCCGATTCCCTCATCAAAAAAACCGTTATAAATGGCAAGACAGCCGTAGTACACCTCATCATACTGCACGAAGCTGTAGCCGAACCAGTCATGCTCACCCTCCGGTGTGGTCTCGTCGTTCATTCCCGGCAGTCCGTCAATGTAGATATTCTGCCTTGTTATGGTCTTTACCGCTTCCTTTATCATGTCCTCCGGCAGGATATACGAAAGATCCATAAGATGGGCCGCCCATTGACCTGCAAGCTGTGCTAAAAAGCAGTTTTCCGTCTTGTGACTGCCTGTGGCATCGTAATACGACAAAAAGTAACCGCCGCAGGGATACTTGTCGGTCCACAGCTCATTTATCATGGATTGCTGCGCCCTTTTAAACATAAGCTCACATTCTTCTAAAAATGCACTGTCGCCGCGCATTTTTGCCATATGTATACATGCCTTTAGCTGTGCAAGCCAGAGACTTGCCACAAAGGAGGATGTGCCGTACCAATGATAGGTGTCGTAGGTGGTACCGTTGCCCGCACCCACATCGGGGATACCGTTTTTGTCATAATCAATCGTCTGCTGCCATGCTACAGCACGCTTTACACGCGGGTACATCTCATTGAAGAATGTTTCGTCTCCTGTATACAGATAGTGCTTATACACCTGAATAGTAAATGAGGAGGCAAGATCAGACCATGAACCGCCATACTCGGGAAGCTCGAACGAGCCCGAGCCCAGATCATGGCTTATAGAGCCGTCCTTGCCTTGATTCTTGGCAAAATCAAGAAGCTCCCTTTTGTCAAGCTCTCTAAAAAAGTTTGTGTATATGACATTGCAGGCAAGACGCTGATCCATCGTCCCCAGACAGCCCATCATACCTGTGGGGGCTTCGTTTATAGAGAAGTGCCCCGACTTTGTGAATACGCTGCATGTAAGAATGGGAAACATGTCATTTATAAGCTTTTTACTAAGCCACTCCGGTAGACTGGATTTTAACATAAGCTCCGACAGTCTTACGGTCTTGCTTCTTAGCTCGGTGCGACTGTTCATCGCGACATGCGCTACCCCGGATGCAGAGGAAAAGAGGTTTGTGTAATAAACCCCTTGGTCATTGCCCTTTTCATCTATCATGTGCGGCATGTACCACGCAAGGACGAATGTACACGTTTTCTTTTCACCCGGCTTTAGTCTAAGCCTCTTACATAGAGCCGCCGCCAGATAGTCCTCCCCCTCTTTACCGAGCTGACTACCGTAGGAGGGGTTAAGCTTACCATCCGAGACAAAATCATCCCAGAGAAGCTGACCCTCTGAAAATACCCGCCAGCTCTCTAGCTGCGATACCTCGTCTTGGTCATCTGTGAGGATGGTGTACTGCCCGAAGCTCTCTGGATTTTTATTATCCGACAGAGAAAAAAAGCCTATCTCATTGTCTGAGGCTGTCTTTTGATATGTACCTGTGCGGTTGCTCCAGGTGTAACCCGGATTCCAGGTGTTTAGTATATTTATTGTCTCAACATCGCTGTTTAAGCTCTTATGCAGCATAGACCCGCCTGTACCTATCATATTCTCCCATGAAAACATGATGGATATCTCCATGTCGGTCTGCCGCTTGTTTTCCGCTTCAAATTCATATATAACGCATGGCATACATGAGGAGTTAATATCTCCCGGAATAAGCGGTGAAAAGGCATTGAGCCGCAGCTCTACGGGAATATCCTCATCACGGTAACACAGCGTCGCTCCGGGAAACAGACCCTCATACTCTATCTCTTTTACCGTCGGGAATGCAAATGGATTGTAGTTAACCTTTTGTAAAAGCTTCGCCCCGCCCTCCCATCGGACGGCAAAAAAGCTCCCAGCAGTCTTATAAATGGGGACATCAAAGTTTTGGTTTATTGTAATGGCGGTAAATACACCGTCGGCATCAAGCTCTATCTTACCTGCTCCGATACCGCCCATGGGTACACCGTTCCGGCAGTTGGTTGTGTAGACCGCTTGATCCGGTCTCTCAAGAAAACCTGACCGTGAAAGTTTCTTTAGGTTTTCGTTGTTTTTTCTGCTGTCCTGCTCTCGCCCCATAAGCATGTCGGCATTTTTAAGCGGGGGAGCAGTGCCCTGCCGTAAACAGAGAGCATCCCTGTCCGCTTCTCCCGACCCGATATAGTCCTTGTCATAGGTAAGGACGACAGAATCTATAGTAAACGGCACATCCCCGCGGTTAAATATCTTCAAGGACTGTAAACCCTTGGCAAACATGGGTGTACCGCAGTATATCCATGTATAATCCGGTTTTACCTCCAAGGTCTCATATGTAAACAATGGAGCGCCGTTTGGGTGAACGCTGATACATGCCTTTTCATCGCAATGATACCTAAGCCAGATGTCATAGTAAAAAACACCGTCCTGCGGCTGATGTACCTCATAGGTTACAAAGCTATGAGGCTTTAATTCAATGTGTGGATTGTGTTTATCGGGCAGTACCCAGAGGTACACGTTTTGATTATTCATATTCATATAACCCCGTATTTATTGAATAGGTGACACAGAGGAAAAATCGGCTCACTCCCGGAAGCTAAAATTTTAGTATGGACGCATATTTTCTATTAAAAGCCCTTGTACGTTGTGTGTAACAAGATACGGAACATTCTCTGTTTCCTTAACCCTAAGTCCGTTTATGTACACATCCTTTGCATTGCGTACTGCGATTGCAGAACGCTTTGATGGGTACAGACATTTAAGCTTTAGGTTCTTTACAGTAATCTCCTCCACTTGGTCAAGAAACATTCCGTAGCTCGGCAAAAGATTGTTCCAGACATAGTATTCGGGACGCTCATGTGCAATCCCCGGTACATCCTCTAACGGTACAGATACCGCTTCGTCGCCGCCGTATACTGTATATGTGATATTTGTAAGCTCAATATCCGTTATGGGGAAGCCCTTTATCCCTTGAATTACAATTCCGCTGTTTGGAAGATGACCCTTTTCCTCGTCAGAGCTGATTATGATATTACTAATCTTTAGCCCGCAGAGCCTGCCTGTTTCGGGAGGAGGATTTTCTCCGTCAGCATAAAAGCTAAAATGGTTGAGCGTTATCATAAACGGACGCGGGACGTTTCGCATGGTGATGTTCTCGATGAGCATGTTCTCCAGTGTACCGCCCTCGCACATCTGAATCTTGAAGCCGCTGCAATCCACATCATGAATAACGCAATTAGAAACGGTGACATCCCGAAAGCTGCCGACCGATAAGAGCCCGAACCGGAAAGCTGCCCATTTACTGGTCATCACACAGTTTGTTATGGTAATATTACGACACATCCCGCTCTTTACAGAGTTTTGCAGACAGATACAATCATCCGAGCAATCAAACAGACAATCGGACACCAATACGTTCTCACAGCAGTCAAAGTCCAGTCCGTCCCCATTACCGTTATTGTTAGAGACAATATCCACACCTCTAATAAATATGTTTTTACACTCGATGAATGCTGTGTTCCATGAACCGGGATTGCGAAGCTTTATATCTGTAAGCCTTATATTTGTACAGTTGACCATGCGTATCATCATCGCACGGTAGTAGCCCTCCCAGTCCTTACCGTTGCCGTTTATTGTTCCGGGGCCTGTGAAGCCGATATCGGTACAATCACGAGCAAATATAAGAGCGGTGTTTAAATGCGGCTCATTATCATATCTCTGTTTGTGGACAAGAGCTTCATCTGACGGATAATCCTCCTGTCGGCGGCTTCCTAACAGGGTTGCATTTATCTCCATAGAAAGAGTTACAAAGCTGCGCATGAAAACAGTCCCTATAAGATAACTGCCGTTGGGGAAGAATACCTCTCCGCCTCCGCCTTTATGGCAGGCATCTATCGCCTCTTGTACCGCATTTGTACAGAGCGTATTACCGTCCCCTGTCGCACCAAAATCCAGAACATTTATTTTTATGACGTTCTCCCCCTTATTCTATAGGTGTAACATGCACAACCACCGGCTCACACTCGGATGAGGCGACGGCATATGTAAATCCCTCATGATTGGCAGCTCCGCCGTAGCGTCCCTTGTTGTCGGCGCACACTACCGCAATACACCCTACCTTTTCCATGTGCTTTTTTAGCCTCATATGGGTTCGGCGCACCGCTTCCTCGGCGGCCTGCTGCGGACTTAGCCCTTGCCGCATTAAATCAACAGCGGCATAGCATGTACAGCCCTTCATAATGTCCTCGCCCAGACCTGTGGCGGCCGCTCCGCCTATCTCATCGTCTACGAAAAAGCCCGAACCTACCAGCGGGCTGTCACCCACACGCCCCCGGTGCTTCATCCCCATACCGCTGGAGGACGTTGCAACAGCCATGTGATTTTTACTGTCCAGCGCCACAGCGCCTATGGTATCATGTCCAATAGGTGCTTGTAAAAAGGGATTTTCCGTTTCCTTTATTCTTTCCTCCCACGCCTTTCGGATACCGTCTGTCATTATAATACCTCTTGTAAATCCGTTTGACGCGGCAAAATCCTCCGCTCCCTGCCCGACTAACATGGTATGCATAGACCCGGTCATGAGCTGTCTTGCTATACTGACAGGATTTTTATAGCCCTTGACCGCCGCAACAGCTCCTATGGACATGTCTTTGCCGTCCATGAATGCGGCATCCAGCTCGACCTCTCCATTTTTATTGGGAAATCCACCAAAGCCCACTGTGCAGTTCTCCGGATCGTCCTCCTCAATTCGTGCTATTAGCTCTACTGCATCATTGGCGGTGCAGCCCTTTTGATCAAGCTCCCTTGCCGCCTCTCTTACCCCTTTTAGTGCCGTGCTCCATGTCGCTATTACAAGCCACCCCATAACTTCTCCTCCGATACCTAATGATAAATTAAATAAAGAGTACCGGAACCTGGACTAAAATAAATCCAAGTCCCGGTATAGCATAATACTGTATTAGTTATATACCAATGGACAAATAAAGCTTTTCCCTGTTATCCGCGGATTTTCATGTACTGCTCATATGCTTGGTTTGTCAAATCTACAAGCTCCTGTACCTGTAAGCCGTCAAAGCCCTTTAGGAATGCATCCCAATCCTTATCTACATCCTTTTTGCCTACAAAGAACTCAACCAGGTTCTGATCAAGATAGTTGTTTACGTTTGTAAAGATGATAGAACGCTTCTCGGCTATATCTGACGGAATGGTGAATCCAGGATTCTTCTCTATCTTGTACGGCTCATATGCCTTGGAGGTGAGCGCAATTCTCTTCTCTGCACCCTCCTTGGAGAAGATATCGTCCGGTGCTGACCAGCGGGTGTTCATGTCGTTCTGGAAGAAGCCGTTACCCCACATGATGTAAGCGTCTTCCTCTGCCGGGTAACGCAGCATACGGAATTCTGCCGGCTCGTCAAACATGTTCTTGTCTCCGGGCTGTACATCATCCCATATCTCGCCCTTCATGCCCCACTTGATATTGAGGGAGGCCTCGTCTCCGGCGCAGAAATCCAGCCATCTGAAGGCTTCCTCAGGATACTTGCACTTATCTGTTATCGCAGCGTTAAACTCGGATATACGAACAACGCCGTTCCAGGGTACGCCTGTGTAACCGGCAGGTCCTTTCAGGGTGGGAACTAATATGTCAAAATCTCTTGCTCTCTCACTGCCCATGTTCATGGGGATAAACAGATGCCCTGCATTAAACGCACCTACGCTAGGTGTATCCACATCTACCTGTGCCTTTAGCTGATCGGAGGACTGTGTCCAGGAGGCTTTGTCTATAAGTCCAAGCTTTACAAGCTCAGCCACATACCGTACGCCTTCTTTAAACTCCGACTGATAGATCTGCATCTCCCATTTGCCGTCATTATAGTATAGCGGGTTGCCGGGTGTGTAGTATGCAAAGGAGTTTATAAGCATCATTTCGGGATAACCGTTCCATGTTACGCAGCCGCTCATGGGAACTTCGTCCTGTTTCCCGTTTTGGTTTGGATCCTTATCCTTGAAGGCTTGTAAAACAGTCTTGAACTCATCGGTGGTTTTGGGCATAGCAAGACCCAGAGTATCAAGCCATGTTGTATTGATAAATAGCTTTCCTGCCTTTTCCATACCGTGGAAGGGCTGCTGCGGCAAGGACATAGCATATATATTTCCGTCGGACATGGTCATATCTTTTTCTATTCCAGGATATTTTTCAAATACCTTTCTGACATTGACACCCCACTTATCAATATACTCTGTCAAGGGAATCAGTATCTTCTGATCAACCCCGTACTTATTTATGTCCTCGGGGGTAAAACCATACACCCATCCATTTAAGAATACATCCGGATAATCACCGGTGCTAAGAAGCAGATTTCTCTTGTCTGTTGCGTTTTCTACTGTCGCATCGACAAAGTTTATGTGTATATTCGTTTGATCTTCAAGCCACTTTGTTACAGAGTTGTTGTCATACTTCATTTTAGTTGTATCGCTCGGATAAAACACGGTCAGTTCAATTTTTTCTTTTGAAATCGGCAGATCGCCCGGCTTGGGCTCATCGGCAGTCTGACCATCCGATGCAGCCGCACTAGATACACTTGAGGCAGCCTTACTTTCTGTACCCTGACTTTGATTACATCCGGCCATTGCGGCAACCAAAATTAAACCAGCCAGAATTAACGAACTAATTCTCTTAATCATTGTTAACCTCCAAAAAATTATTTTAAGATGTCACCTAGCCTTTTAACGAACCTACAACTACCCCCTTTACAAAGTACTTCTGAGCAAATGGATATATTAGCATAACCGGCAAGCTTGATACAACTATAGTAGCATATTTTAGCAACTCGGCAGTTGCCTGTTTTTGCGCCATATCCAATATACTCATCTGACCTATCTTAGAAATATCCACCTGATTGAGAACCAGAATCTGCCTTAATACCAACTGCAGCGGATATTTTTCAGCGCTGTCTAGATAAATCATTGCGTCAAAATAACTATTCCACCTACCCACGGCGTACATAAGAGCCGTGACTGCAATAACCGCTTTAGAAAGAGGTACAACCACCCTAAATAGAAACGAAAAATCGGTGCCGCCGTCTAACATTGTAGCCTCGCGAAGCTCCTCCGGAATATTCTGCTGGAAGAACGTTCTCATGATAATAAGATTCCACACCGAGAGTGAACCGGGGATAATAAGCGCCCATATCGTATTTACAAGCTTTAATTCACGCATAACAACATATGTAGGAATCATACCGCCGCCAAAGAACATTGTTATGGTCATCAAAACAACAACCAGCTTCTTTCCGACAAACTCTCGCCGGTACAACGGATAAGAGCCGACTACAGAAACAAATATGGATAGAATTGTCCCAAGAAAAACGATTACTACAGAGTTCACAAACCCGCGCAGAATCCTGTCATTCTTAAAAACTGCCTCATATGCTCTCAATGTAAAATCTACCGGAAAAACTGTTACGCGCCCTTGAACAATCGCATCGGCAGAGCTGAATGAGCTGGCTATTACATTCAATAGGGGTAGTAGGATAATAACCAAAGCCGTCCATGCTATGGCGTATATGACAAAAGCATATATGCTATCTGATATTGTGCCGTTTTTATACTTTACCATTTGACCGTGACCTCCCGATTAATATTAGAATTTTTACCACAGGCTGGTGTCGCTTACCTTTCTGGCAATAAAGTTTACGATGGCCACCATGATAAAGCTGACAACACTGTTAAAAAGTCCCACAGCAGCCGAGAAGCCGTACTGCATCTGCTGCATACCCACCTTGTAGACATATGTTGATATGACCTCTGACACCGTAAGGTTCAGGTTGTTTTGAAGAAGATAAGTCTTTTCAAAGCCTACCCCCAAAATGCCTCCGACACTGAGAATCAGCGTTATAACAATCGTCGGTGCGATGCTTGGAATATCTATATATATGAGCTTTTGAAGCCTTGTCGCTCCGTCAATCGCAGCGGCATCATACAGCTCCGGACTTACACCCGCAAGAGCGGCTATGTAGATAATAGCACCATATCCGGAGGACTGCCATATGCCCGACCAGACATATATATGCCTAAAGAAACCGGAATCGCCCATAAAGTTATAGTCCTGCCCGCCGAAAAAGACAATAATATTGTTAATAAGCCCTGTTCGGGGAGACAGAAGCTGCATAAGCATACCCACCATAACGACCGTAGATATAAAAAAGGGAGCGTATGTAACCATCTGAACTGTCTTTTTAAGAAGCTTGCTCTTTATCTCGTTTACGGTAATAGCAAGGATAATCGGCATAAAGAAACCGGCTATAAGTCCGTATATGCTCAATGCCAGCGTATTTTTTAGAAGAGTGATAAACATCGGGGACTGTAAGAACAGCTCGAAATACTTAAATCCCACCCATGGACTGCCGAAAAAGCCGTCACGGAAGTTGAAGTCTTGGAACGCCATGACAATACCTATCATAGGGAGATAAGAAAATGTTATAAGCAGTGTCACGGGTACTAATAAGAGAACATATAGCCGCCAATCCCTCTTCATCCTTTTCCAAATACTTTTCTTCTGCATAACAAAACCCCTTTTTAATAATATTTGGAGATTGCATTTAAGACCGGCAACCTTTATATAAATAATACAATATTTCCCAATAAGCGCAAGTTCATTTCGTAAAAAAAGAAGAAATGACGCATGGTACATTTCTTCTTTTTATTAATTTTAAAAAGTGTATGGAGTTAAATAGTAGGCATATTTACTAATTCTTGCCTTTTGTGCGGTATTCGCCGGGGGTTATGTTGTAAACGCGCTTGAAAGCTCTCCTAAACGCATTGACACTTCCGTATCCTGTACTAAAGGCAATATCCTCCAGAGATGATGTAGAGTTATGTAAAATGCTACATGCCTCGTTGAGTCTCTTCCTTTCCAGATACTTAGAGAAATGCTCCCCCGTCACCTCGTGAAAGACGGTGGAGATATACTGCTCGCTGTAGCCCAGCTCCTCTGAAAGATTAGTAAGGCTAAGACTGCTGTCCGCGTAGTTTTTATTTACCAGTTCTGAAATGGATTCCGCTATCTGTTTTCTCGATTGCTTGCGGCGTTTCTCCATCTCGTTACTCAATCCGTTAACCAAAGTTTTTTGATTGTCAATTAGAATTGCAATATCGGTAAGCTCGTCTGCTTTATTTATAAGTGTAGTTATCTCTTCTGGCACATCGGAAGGATATATCTGCTTTACTATTCTTCCGATTGTATCGCGGAGCTTTACGCACAGCTCGTCTATCTGCTCTATTGTCAGGCGGCGATTGAAGATATTCTCCTTGTAGATTGTATCCAGATACCCGACTGCCTGTGTTGTGTCGCCGCTTTTTATACTGCTTATAAGCAGCCTTTCTTGCTCCTCTGGATAGTATATTTCGTTTTGGCTGCCTGGTTTAAACCATGTAATACCGCCATTTTTAGGTGAAAAATGATCCATGGCGTGCATAGCGCTTCTAAAAGCAAAGCTTATCTGCATGACGGATGTGCTGGGGAATCCTCCATATGCAGCTATGTTCATGCGGTATTTTTTTTGAAGCCGGTTTTTTAGCTCGTTCATACCGTTTTCAAGAAAGCTGCTTATTGTACTCTCGAAGTTTAGTTCCTCGCTGAAATGGTAGAGAAAAACTATAGTGTTATGATTGACATCTGCAATAAAAAGAACCGAAAAAACATCCTGTAGCTCCTTTTTCACAAGATATTTTCCAAATTGCAGCTGATCCTTGTTTGAGTAGACAAGTCCCAGATCGGTCACGCCTATACACACTAATACAGGTATTATGTTACCTAGGATGGGTGAGATTCCAAAGTTTTCGATAGTGTCAAGGTATTCCTGCTCGCTTTCAAAGCCTCCGTATAAAAGCCGCTGGTAGATGGAATAATTAACCATCTCATTCTGGCTCTCTAAAAGGTTTCCCATGGACACATTCTCGGCTTGGAGATTATTAAGATAGTTTCTGATGACAGAAAAGCTGTCAAAAGAACCCTTCAGCTCATGCCCTGTGTCCTTGACAATCTGATTTATCGGCTTTGCCACCTTTGAGGCCAGCAGATACGCAATAGCTGTTCCCACTAAAAGGGTAATTATGGATAACACCCATACAGTTATACGCAAGGTATTAATCTTTTCAAAAACCTTTGCTTCTGGTATAATCGAAACATACCGCCAGCCGTTTGCGGCATCTATGTATGTAACAAGATGCTTTTCATTTTTAAAATTCATTTCATAATAACCTCCGACCGACAGGGAGGACGGGAGCATATCCACGAGTGTTTGAATGGAGGCAACCGAACCGGGTTTATTCTGCATATTATCCGCAATAACATTTCCTTCGCTGTCTAAAATTAATAATGTTCCGCCTAGATCCTCCAGTCCGCTGGAGTTTAACATGTTCCCAAGAGACCCGCTGTCAATCATAACAATCAGAACCCCCGCCTTGACACTAATTGTCGGCTCTGCATAGTTTCGGGAATATGTAACGTTTAGCGGTATTAAGTAGGGAACAACGCGCCTGTTTAGTATAACCTCAAACTCCTGCGGGACGAGGAACCTATTCCCCTTGAGGTCGAGCATAATCTTTTTTAAATCCTCGGAGGTGTAGTCATCCTGATTCCAGCAATCAAAAAAACCGTCACGCTTTATTTCGATCATATTCTTGCCTATGGTCATTCCGTTAAAATAGGAATAAATATAAATCTCGCTGACATACTGGCTGCTTCTGAAAACAGATTTAAGTCTTGCAGAGCTAATAAGGACATCGGCAATGAGGGATGTGTCATTTTCTGGGTTGTCCATTAAAAGAAAATGATTAATATCCTGATCATACCCCAGCTGGGTAGATATATAATTAAGCTCTGCAATATTATTACTCACATTGACAGAGATCAGTTGAAGTGAGGTGAGATTTTTCTGGTGCCCCTCCTGCCTTACCATGTCAATCCAGTAGTTATAGCTAATACCAAACCCCAGCATGGGTATGGTTAGTATAATCAAAAAATAGAACAAAAACCTAAGCGTCAGAGGATAGTAAATAGTGGAAAAAAGCCGTTTAAATCTTGTCATCTTATCCCCTCCTATTATATTGTCATTCGTATTATTTTAACGTAAATAGCACATTCTGTCAACAAGTATAACACTAAATAAATAACAAGGGTACAGCACATGAAGCTATACCCTTAAAAATCAACAGCTGACAGCTCTTGTTAATTTATTCTGAACACATGCGCTATAGGTGCGCTCCCTTTCGTCTCTTCCTCGGGAAGTGTGAGCGTTATGCCATTAGCATTTTGCGTGAATGAGAGCATTTTGGGTTTACCTATCAGCTCTATTCGGGTTACCGTTCTCTCAGTATACGGTATAAAAAGCTCTCTCTTTACGGTTTCATTTTCCATCTCATAAAGATAGAATGCGTAGTGAACATCCCCTTTACGTGTAAATCCGTAGTTATCCTTACGGTATGGAGCTAACACGCGGGTGCCGTATACCGCCTCTCCGTATTCCTTTAACCAATCTCCCAGCCCCCTAATGCTGGCAGCAGCACCCGCCGGTATGCGTCCGTCCGGTTGCGGACCTATATTAAGAGCAAGATTCCCGCCCTTTGAGATTACATCCACGAGCATATGAGCCAGTTTCCTGGGGGACTTATATGTATCATCATAACAGTATGAGAAGGATGAGCCGATGGTGATGTTACTCTCCCATGGTACATTAATAGGCTCTGCGGGAATCATCTGCTCCGGTGTTATATAGTTTTCGCAGATTCCCCCGACTGTCCTGTCGGCAGAGATGAGCCATGGTTGGTATTTTCTCGCATCTTTTACTATCTCCTCAATGCGGATATCCTGTCCAGAGGAGGCTGCCACCCATCCGGCATCCAGCCACAGAATATCTATTCTGCCGTATCTGGTCATAAGCTCCATTATCTGATCGTGGGTAAACTTTACAAACTGCTCCCACAGCCACGGATATTTCTTGGGGTCGTAGGACGGACCGCGCCACATCTCGTGCCCTCGCTCCATACCGGGTACCCAATAGGACGGCATGTGCCAGTCCGCCTTGGAAAAGTATGCAGCTATTGCCATGCCCTTTTTGCGGAATGCATTAAACAGCTCTTTACAGACGTCAGCCTTTGGGTTCTTGTGGAACGGACATTCCTCGCCTGTAATCTTGTAATCTGTCTCATGGGTATCCCACATGCAAAATCCGTCATGGTGCTTGGTTGTGAAGATTAGATATTTGAAACCGCCCTCTTTAGCAAGCTCTGCCCACTCCTCCGGCTGAAAACGTATGGGGTTAAAGGTCTTGTTTAGTCCAAAGTACTGTCTTTTAAACTCCTCACCGTCCTGCACCCAGTCAATACCGCCCCTTGACCAGTCCGCGTCCGCATCACACAGCGCCCAGGATTCGACTACACCTATCTGGGAATATGGCCCCCAGTGCATCATTATCCCCAGCTTCTGATCAGAAAACCAGTCCAGACGCTCCAGTATCAAAGGATCATCCGGTTTGACCCATTCGTCCTCACGGCTGTAGTTGTGTACTCCGTTGTTTATGTTCTCCTCTGCCTCTTGTTCAACTTGATTGTCAAGAATAGCATTATCCATTTTTTATGTCCTCCCTTAATGCTCTATTTCAATAGTTACAGGACCTATCAGTCCCGATGTTATATCCCCCCGGTATCTGGTGGGGATTGTCACATAGTGATTGGATAGCGTATTATACACCTCTGCCGATATAAGGTTCTCGCCTGGGTTCACTAGTTCGCTTATGTCAAATACCCATGGAGGTGCAACCCTAGTTCCGGCGGTTTTTCCGTTGACCGTCACCTTAACAGAGGATACAAGATGGTTAAGCTTCAAAAGTACTCTGGAATTTTCCGGCACGGTATCAAGCTCCACTCTTTTTCGGTACACTGCACCGCCGGAATAACAGCGCAGACCATCTATCTCAGACCAGTCACCCAGCTTAATTAAGCCTTTATCGCAGTCTAATATGATTGGCTCCGGAAACACCGCTCCCGCATTAAATCCCGCTTTAGGCAGGACGCGGACAGCCACAGTTTCACAGCCTGTAAAAGCCGTAGGAGCAGACACCTCGTACAATACCGCACCGTCTACCAGCTTACCGCTTTCCTTAACCGGTAGCTGTCTGCCGCCTATAAAGCATTTTGGAGTACCGTGTACCGCCATGGTCATACTCTTTAGTCCGGGCGGTGCTGTAAATCTGTACCAACAGATGGGTGACTCTCCGGGGGTAATGTTGTAGGTCATAACATCCGGCTTGTTGTACCACGACATAGCCAGCGGATAGTCCTTTGTAAACTCTTTCTTGCGCTCACCCTTTACCAGCACAAAGCTGGCTCTGCCGGGACCGTTATATGAAAGCAACAAAATATTGTCGCCCGCTTTAAGGGTTAGACTGTCGGTATCACCTGGCAAACATTCGCCGTTTAGGTATATGACCTCCGGTTTAATCCCGCCTGCATACACCTGTACCGTACAATCCTTTTCCGCATAAACGGATGTCCATAGGTAGTAGAGGTTTCCTCCATCTTCGGGTAGGCACTCCGAGCCGGTATAGGACAGCTCTGATCTGCCGAGGATGATAAATTCATCCGGAACTATCTCCTTTAGTCCGTGATAGCCTTGATGTCCCGGTGCATTCTCCGCACCCGACCGCAAGGAGTAGTCACATGTCCGTAGTTTTAATGGTGTACCATTAAAATCAAAATCAGTCCCTGCTGTAAGCTTTTTCTGACGGGACAATTTCTGTTCCAGTTCTTTTGTATTTATACAGTCCGAAACTGGTCCTACCTTTATAAAAAATGAACCATGGGAGTAGGTGACCTCATCCCAGCTGCTGTCATCAAATGAGGCATTTTCATAACCAGGCTCTGGGGACTGCTCCGTTTTATATCTAAAACGTCTTGCCTCTGCGCCTATGCATCCGTTAAAGGCGGGCAGTCTGAAATCACCCCATGTGTTGTCCAGCGTCGGTTTCAGCTCGAACTCCCACTCGCCGTCCAATGAAATAACCATCGGCGGATTCTTAGCGACCGTTTGCTCCTTTTCAATGACAGGTCTGCGGGTCGAATCAAATATAATAATCTGCGCTTCACCATGTTCAAGCGGGAGTAAAAGCTCACATCCGTCCTCTGTCTCGGCACTTACCGCGAGGGGCGTTACTGCACCTGTCCACGGATCCCACAGCTCGGCTGCGCCCTTTACCCTAAAAAAGCAGCGTGTTTTTGAGGGAATACCGTACAGCATAAATATGTCTCTGTATCCCACTCTTCTGTGCATTACCCACGTGTTTACAGGTTCATCACAATCGGTGTAAGCGATGAAATCCCTTGTTATCTCTTTGCTGATACATGAATACACCTGTTCGTCGGACGAAGCGGTTATACCTATCCCGCCTGCACCGTTTTTCTTCACAACCGGCATAGACATACCGGACGGTGTGGCGCTAATCCCAAATATCTCCTCAAGATTACTGTACAACACCGGATCATTATATCCTGCGCGGTCACTTGCGGCGGGCAGATCTCCCAGACACACAACAATACCGCCGCTTCTATAGAATGAAAGCGCCTTTTCGATTGACGAATAGCGTATGGCTTTCATATGCGGAAGAATAAGCACGCGGAAGCTCTCTCCCGCCACCTTTAGCTGACGGTCATCAATCTCTGCTCTCTCCAGAGACTGAAAATCGATAAAGTCAAAGTCCACTCCGTTATTATATAGGTGCTTACAGAGTGAGAACGCCGTGCTTACAGATTGCTCCCCATCCATACCCGCCTCCATGGGCGCGACAGGATAGAGCACCGCAACATCGCAGCAGTGTCTCCCCTGACTTAATAAGTAGCACATACGTTCGGAGCACTTCATGAACTCGCCCATATGCTCCCAATAGGGCATTCTGAAATGATTGCAGGGGGGAGCCCATTCCCACCAGCCGCCGTGCGTGGAGTAGTAGAGACCGTGCAGTGTCAATAGATTGTGACCTGATATAAAGTTTCGCAGGGTGGCATCCGTAATCTGTGCAGAAGAGCTGCCCCATCCGCTGGAATGATACCCCTCTAGCCATGTGCGCGGACGCTCGTACAGATGCGATATGGAGGCGGATACCTTGTTTTTTATTATGTCGGAGTAGAGAAACGGCTGATCGTTACCGGGACCTTGATTCCATCTCTGTGTACGGAAATAGTCACCGAATTCGGTTACATCCTTACCTCGCCCGCCGTGGTCGCAGCCGTATATCATGCCGCGCTTCTGGTGCCAGTCGAACACCGGCTTGAAGTACGCCTCCTCCTCCAGACTGACCATTACATCCCGGTAATCCAGTCTGATTTTAGGGGTATGCTCTCCTGTATCCTCAAACAGCGCGGATATCTCCGGTATGAGATCGTAGCCCTTTCGTGCGATAAACTCGTCTCTAAACGCACTGTTCCAGAGATTGCCCCCTACGCCGAACGATAGCTCATCCGAGAAAAAGAAGTTAAGTCCGTTGCCGCCCTCTCCGGGGTTTCTATCCTCAAACCTTGCGAAGAACTTTTCGATTATCTTCTCACCGGTAAGCGGATTCATGGGGTCTACAGAAAAGGGGTTTACCCTAAAATAGACGGCAATTACCCTCCAATCACCTTTCGGAGAGACCCACTCCAGTAAATCATCACAGATATAGCCTTTCAAATCAATGCCCGAACCGGGTATTATCCTGCCGTCCCTTAGCTCAAACGCCTTTATACTGAGAATGTTCTGTGGAAGCTCCTTTTTAAACACCGTTTCACCATCTACATTCTCAATAATGCTATCGAGCATTGCCCCTGCCAGACCGGGGTTTTCCTTTATAACCTCATCGGTAAAATACCCCTGTCCCGGTGTACCCAGGGTATAATCGCTAAGGCTGACCGATATGTTCTCCTTTTTAGCTTCTCCTAAAAACCAGCCGAACAGCTCCCACCACTCCTCAGAGAAAAGAGCCGGGTCGCTTTGGTAGGTGTAGCCGAACGAGAAGCCGCCCTGGTCGCTGTGTGCATAGTTTACCTGCAATCCCATTATGCTCTTATCTTTTAACCTGTCAAGCTGCCAGCGAATACGCTCTTTTGTGAGCGGATCACCCTGCCACCAGTAAAATCCCACCTCACCGTAGCCCTGGGGAGGATTTAAAAATCCCGGATATGCGTCCAGATTTGCTTCACGGCAGGGAAACCCCTTGGTGTCCTCTGGTGGTTTTATGCCGGACGGTATGTAGCCGCAGCCCTTAGTTTTATTCATAGATATTCTCTCCTTTATCCCTATCGTGTCAGCCAACCGTCCGGAATTTTTTCTGGCGGCGGCAATGTAAGCTTTGTGCCTATCTCGCGGAAGCGCTCTGTCATATTTTCATCAAGCCTGCCGTACCGGTTGGGTGAGGTGTTCATCGTCCGGGGTACAGCTTGTTCTCCCGATGTGATGGGTGAGATCGAGCATCGAAAAATATAGTCCCGCTGTGATGTTCTCGTCACGGTATGCCCTTACTCTGTTTGACAGATTTATACCGCTGTGGTATACTGATAAAAAGTTAAACGTTTAATGGAGTAAAAACAATGGCTGTAACAATAAAAGATATTGCAAAAGAAACAGGTCTTAGTGTAGCAACCGTTTCAAAATACCTAAACGGTGTTACTCTCAAGGAGTTAAACCGTATCAAGATAGAAAGGGCTATAAAAAAGCTCGGATACTCTGTAAATGAGTTTGCCAGAGGGTTAAAATCCAACAAGAGCCGTACTATTGGTGTGCTTATTCCCGAACTTAGCAACCTCTTTGTTACGCAGATTATAACAAAAATGGAGGAGAGCCTGCGTGCGCAGGGCTACAGCGTCATCATCTGCGACTGTCACGCCGACGAGCGGCTTGAATGTGAGGCGGTTCGGTTTCTTTTGGGAAAGATGGTGGATGGAATTATCAACATGCCGGTTTGCGCAGACGGACGCCACCTTGCCCCCGCTGTTGACCGTCAGATTCCGGTGGTGCTCATCGACCGCGCACTGCCCTCTCTGTCCGGTGATGTAAACTGTGTGCTCATCGATAACGCCGCCGCTGCACATAATGCGACAAAGCATCTTCTCCAAAACGGTCACCGCAATATCGGTATAATAATAGGTCCTAAGGACATCTACACCTCACAGCGCAGGTTGGAG
>CAYSTR010000004.1:0-20378 GCA_964433745.1 uncultured Oscillospiraceae bacterium
GGTCTGGTGGCGCTGTTTGTCTACTATTCATCCCAGACAGGCTCGCAAAGCATCAGTTTTTCTTTGCAGATGCAGTATAATTCCGCTATTGAGTGCTACTACAAGATAGTCAATACATACGAGAGGAATAAATTTACCATTATCTCTACAGTGGATGAGATGTGTATGGTGCGCGGATATGGTTGGCACTATAACCTGAGCGATTTAATATATGACCTTGCGGATAAAGAGTCGATTGAGCCTATAAACATCCCATCGAATGATTTGTTTATCTTCATCGAGAAGCGTCCCATATCCACCAACCGCGTAAACTGGTACAGCCCGCCCGACTTTCAGTTTGAGCCGGAAGAGCCGATATCTATAGAGTACGCAAAAGAAGATATTCTAGAGATAAAGAATAACCTGTCGCTAAAGGATAAGATTTATACAATAAGAGAGAACAGGCGGGTGCTCATGTCCAAGGCGTACTACTGGATGCAGGCGTATAAACGGTATTTCCCCACTGAGATAAGCGTGTTCTATGAGGACGATGATCTGGTGGTCTACCATATTCTGCAGCTTGACCCCTACGGACTTAACAATCTGCGGATTGATTACGGATACAATTAATTTTCCATTAAAGGAGGAAAGTACCGGTGAAGAAAAAGGATATTCTCGTCATAATGCCGGCGTTTAACGAACATCAGAATATAGGACGCTTCCTAGATGACATAACCGCTTCGGGAATACTGAGTAGATGTGACATACTGGTTATCAATGACGGTTCTAAGGATGATACCTCACAGATAGTTAAGGACAGAGGTTTTAATGTGGTTACCCATGTGTACAATCTGGGCTACGGATGCGCACTGCAAACAGGCTACAAGTACGCAGTCCGCAACGACTACAGCTATCTTGTGCAGATAGACAGCGACGGACAGCACGATGTTTGTAATATCGAGTATATTCTGGCGGAACTCACGCGGGAGGATAATCCGCCCGATATCGTCATAGGCTCCCCTCCATAAACCGAGAGCCTATGACGATATCGGGCGGATTATCCTCCCGATATCGTCATAGGCTCTCGGTTTATGGAGGGGAGCGGGGAGTACCGCATGTCCTCGGTGAGAAAGCTTGCGGTGAGGATATTTAGAATGATGATTAAGCGCAGTACCGGGCAGATTATCAAAGATCCCACATCGGGCTTGCAAGGGCTAAACAGAAAGGCTTTTCTCTTCTATTCTAAATTTAATAACTTCGTACATAACTACCCCGACGCCAATATGATTATCCAGATGCTCTTAAATGAGTTTACCATGGCGGAGATTCCGGCAGTGATGCACCAGCGGATAGCGGGGACGAGTATGCATTCCGGACTAAAACCGATTATCTATATGATGAAGATGTTTCTGACGACAAGTGTTGTCATAGTAAGAGAGAAACGCCGCCGCTACCGTGAGCGGGAAATGCGGCTCAGTGAGATGTAGAGTTATTTAGCAGGGGTGATTGTTTGCGCAAACAGGTAAAGGTGGGAGCGTACATCATTATGGCTGTAATGATGGCGCTTATGTTCGTGGTATTTCAGATGGCTGTGGCATCCACGGTGTGGAACAGCGGCTGGGTATCAAACTATGAACCCAGTACGCGTTCTTTAATGACCGAAACCTCGTGGCAGGAATTTTCCGGCACGAGCTTTGATGCGTCATACATTCTCATTGCGCCCGAAAAGAGCAGTGTATCGGACAATATTGAGAAGATTATGACCCTTATAAAAAAGCCTTACACCGTTTATTCATCCCTTGATGATATGCCTCTGACCGCCCCCGATAAGCTGACCGCTCTTATAATCTGTACCGGCGCACTGGACAGTATCGGCAGCTTTGACATGCTGTTTAGTTATCTTGAATCGGGAAAGGATGTCATTTTTGCCACACTGCCGGACATAGAGAGCGCAAACTACAAAAGGTACGAGGAACGCTTTGGTGTATACAAGACCCACGGACTGTATGAGCAGGAGGGTGTGGATTTTCTCAATAAGCTTCTTGTGACAGGAATATTCTTTAATGTTGATGTAAAGACACCCGCCGCAAAGGTGACACTAAACGGAACATGTCTTAGCTATGCCTGCGGGTACGATGAGGCTATAGTGGATTATGCCAAGCGAAATGCGCTTATCTGGCGGACATTCTACGGCAATGGCTTTGTGTATGTGTTTAACAACACATTTCTTGAGGACTTCTCCTACAGCGGTATATTTATTGGGGTTCTTTCCATGGATAAGGAGGTTTACACCTATCCGATAGTAAATTCCTCTGTTGTGTTGGTGGGAGGGCTACCCTACTTCTCCAATGAAAATGACGAGAACATGATAAAGGCATACAACCGCTCTTCAGCACAGTTCCAACAGGATATTGTGTGGAACGATCTGGTATCCATTACCAAGGGTATTGATATAAGATACACGCTGTACCCCGATATAGGCGCAGGACAGGACGAGATTGAAAGATCCATGCTTCTGTTTTTCGGCAAGGAGATTTCTATTGGCAAGCATGAGATAGGCATCTATCCCGGTAGTAGGTTTAAGGAAGTGTTCTACAACTTTAAACCCACCGCTTCAAATGAATATATCACGGATGACACAATGAGCGTCGTGAGTAAGGAGTTTGGAGATTTCGGATACACGCCCGACGGTTACCTAAAGCTTCCCATTGTAAACATTGCGAAGAACACCTCCAACGAGGATGAGGGCAATTTGCGCGTATTCCGCGGGTTTTCCATGGCATCGGCGTTCGGGTACGGTGCAGAGTACATCGATATTTCGCTGGTACTAAAAAATCCGCTGCCTACAGATATCTGGAGTAGATATAAGATTAACTTTATCAATGGTTATTATCCTATCTACAAGACGTATGAATATCTCGACAACGAAACTGCGTCCGAGGCTTCCGATAAGCTCAACATCTATCTGAATTGTCAGCCGGACATAAACTATTCCAGCGATTTGATTGAGATAAAAGCAGACAAGGCGGGTACTGTGAGCTATATTGTGCGCACACTGCGCGAGATTACACGATTTGAGAACTGCACAGTTAAGAAGGTAAATGAAACCGACTGCTACTTTGTAACGGTAAAGGATGCAGATGCTAGGATTTATCTTGGTAGGATGAGATGACAAAACGGCATGAGGGAGGAGAACCGGAGCTTGAAGATATGCTTGATATGTGAAGCGAGTTACCCATATGTGACCGGGGGTGTCTCCAGCTGGGTGCAGATGCTCATAACATCCATGCCGGAGCATGAATTTTGCGTGCTATCCATCGTGGTGGACAGAGCACATGGCGGCAATTTTAAGTACACCCTACCGGACAACCTAAAGGAAATACACGAAATATATCTTCAAGACGACGACTATGTGCGAAAGGGGAAGAGACAGAAGCTGTCCCGCGCACACAGGGAGGCCTTCCGCTCGTTTGTTTTAGGGGAGGATATAGATTGGCACGGTCTGTTTAGGTATTTCTACGGCAACGATATATCTGTTAACGCACTTCTAATGGGTGCGGAGATGTATGATATCATTAAGGTGATATATTTTGAGCGGTATAACCGTCTGCCGTTTTCGGATTTTCTCTGGACATACCGCTCTATGCTGCTTCCCATGTGTCTGCTTCTGAAAAACAAGCTCCCGGAGGCGGACATATATCACAGCGCTTCCACCGGATATGCCGGTGCGCTTGCCTGTATGGCAAAGCTCATGAAGAAACGTCCTGCGATAATAACAGAGCACGGCATATATACACGTGAGCGGGAGGAGGACATTATCCGCTCCCCCGACTTCAACGGACTGTACAAGGATTTGTGGATAGAGCATTTCTACAAGCTGTCGGGCTGTGCGTACAAATATGCCGACAGGGTAATATCGCTGTTTGAGAATGCCAGAAGCCTACAGCTTGACCTGGGGTGCAGTGAGGAAAAGACGCTGGTTATCCCAAACGGGGTAACACCCGAGATGTTTGACGATGCCCCTGTCCGTGAGGAGGACGGTGCGGTGGTTCTGGGGATTGTGGCACGTATTGCGCCTATCAAGGATATAAAGACGCTCATAAACTCCTATGCGGCGGCAAAGTCCAGGGTCTCGAACCTAAAGCTCTACATAATGGGCGGTGTCGAGGCGGATTACGAGGAATACTACGATGAATGCAAGGATCTAGTGAACAATCTGGGACTTACCGATGTGAGCTTTACCGGTAACATTGATGTTTTGGAGTACATGGGAAAGCTCGACATCATCATTCTAACGAGTATAAGCGAGGGACAGCCGCTCTCCTTATTAGAGGCAATGTCTGCACGAAAGCCCTGTATCGCCACCCGCGTGGGTGACTGTGAGGGGATACTCCTAGGAGGCCGCCCAGACGATGCACCCTGCGGCATTATTACATCTATAATGAGTGTGGAGCAGATATCCAATGCCATAGTGGCGCTGGCAAGAGACAAGGAGCGGCGCACCCGCTACGGTGAAGAGGGCAGGAGACGCGTCGAGGAGCGTTATCAGAGACAGATGGTAATAGACCGGTACAAGAACCTTTACAAAGAGCTTAACACGGAAAAATAACTGTTTATATATAAAAGGTGGGGTGTTTTTTGGCGGGAATTGGATTTGAGCTAAAGAAGCTGTTTAAGAAAAACAGTGTAATATCAAAGCTTCGCGGCTCATCTTACGCCGCGATGACCACGATAGGACCGCTTGTAATGGTCATAGGTACGCTGTTTCTCATGTACTTTTTTCTGGGATATGCGGACATACTCTTTGCCAGCAAGGAGCTTTTAGCCAGTACGCTTCTTTATATCTTTATATTCTCCCTCTGCGGCACAGCGCCGCTAAACTCGGTACTGTCGCGGTATCTGTCCGACAAGATATACGAGAACAAGGAGGAGGATATCATCCCAGCATTTTATTCAGGTATGACGGTAAACGCTGTGTTCTCCTCAATAGTTGGAGCTGTTTTCTGTCTGTGGGAGTATTTTGTGGGGAATGTAGACGCTATATTTGTGTTTGTCTCATTTCTAGCTTACATAGGACTTACCTTTATCTTCTACATAATGCTCTACATCACGGCAATAAAGGAGTACAAGAAGATTACCTTTTCCTTTATTGCGGGGCTTTCAGTGGCATTAGGGCTTGCGGTGCTCATGGTAAAGGTGTTCGGTGTGAATGTAGAGCTTAGTGTCATTACCGGCTTTGCCACAGGCTTTGTTATAATCGCACTCTGCCTGTATGGACTGGTACGCTCGTTTTTTAGGGTCAACTCTAGAAACTACGGTGAGGTGTTCTCCTATTTCAAGCACCACTGGCGGCTTATCCTAACCAACACATTCTACATCTTCGGGCTTTATGTGCATATATTTATCTTCTGGACGACACCCGAGCGTATAGTCGTGGTAAACTCGTTTATCACAGCACCCGCATATGATATGGCCACCTGTATCGGCATGTTCATCAACATCTCAATGATGGTAATATTTATAGTCGAGGTCGAGACCAACTTTCACGAAAAATACCAGAACTACTGTCAGACCCTCATGGGCGGAACGGGTGTGGACATACGCTACGCCAAGAACGAGATGTTCCGTTCCATCAAAAACGAGCTGTTTTTCACGTTCCAGCTACAGGTCATCTTCACGGTGGTGCTCTTCACAATCTGCCTTATCGTTCTCCCCGCCATATCCATAGGCGGACGAATTATCCAGATGCTCCCCACCTTAGCAGTGGCATACTTTATTGTATTTCTCATGTATGATTTAATCATCTTCATCTACTATTTCAACAACTACACAAAGTCCATGATAACCTGTATAATCTTTTTTTCAGTCACATTTGCAGGTACTCTCATAAGCTGCCGTCTCGACCCGCCGCTCTACGGTCTGGGGCTTTTAGCGGGTGCGTTTGCCGGATTTTCCTATGCCTTCTTCTCTATCAGAAGTATTGAGAAGAATCTCGACCATATGATTTTCTGCAAGGGCAACATCGTAAACATGGTGGTCAGCAAAAAGACCGGTCATACCCTCTACGAAAACAAACCAATAAAGCCTATTGACAGTCAATTAACCTAATACAAAAAGGCTGGGGCTTACGCCCTAGCCTTTTACTAGATTTCTTATTATGTGGGCTGCCATGGCAAGACCTGCGGCGTTGGGGACGGTGGAGATGCTGCCCGGCGGGTGTCTGCCGTGGGACGCAGCTGCTGTGTTTAGTGAAGCGGGGGGCTCTTTGCTGTATATGACGTTTAGTCGCTCTATTCCGCGTTTTATTAGCTCTCTTCGCATGACGCGGGAGAGGGCACAGCCTGACCCTTTAGTTTCACTTATATCCCCCTCTCTGAGCATGAGCGGGTCTAGCCTTGCCCCTGCGCCCATTGAGCTGATTATGGGGATGCTTCTGGCTTTGCACTGCTCTGCCAGATAGAGCTTTGCTGTTATGGTGTCGATACAGTCAGCTATATAGTCTATATGTTTTTGAAAGAGAATTTCTCCTGTGTCTGGGAGGATGAACAGCTCCAGTGTGTCTATATTTATGTCGGGGTTTATAGATTTTAGTCTGGCGGACATGGCGTCCGTCTTTTTTTGTCCTACTGTGTCTATTGTGGCTATGAGCTGACGGTTTCGGTTTGAGTGTGACACGGTGTCATTGTCTGCTAGTATGAGGTGCCCTATTCCCGCACGGCAGAGGGCTTCTGCGCACATTCCGCCCACTCCGCCAAGTCCGGCGACTAGGACGGTGCTTCTCTCAAGGCGGGATATTCCCTCGTCCCCGATGATTAGTCGGGTACGCTCTTTGTAATCCATAGTCAATTCCTCCTTCTACCTATTTTAACAGGCGTACAAATTTTGTCAATATTAATATTGTCATAGCGGAATGATTATGGTATAATATTTAAAGTATAAGTGAAAAAGCGGGGAGTGTAGGCGGTGGCTAAAAAAGGGGGACTGGGCAAGGGGCTCAATGCCCTGTTTGCGGATAATGCACAGGAGAGCGGTATTCTCACCCTAAAGATATCGGAGGTCGAACCCAACAAAGCGAATCCCCGCGTGGATTTTGACGAACAGGCACTCATGGAGCTTTCCGAGTCCATAGCAGAGCACGGAGTACTGCAGCCCATCGTCGTGCGCCCCATACCCACGGGGTACTATCAGATAGTCGCGGGGGAACGGCGGTGGCGCGCCTCACGCATGGCTGGGTTGACCGAGATTCCCGCAATAATAAAGGAGCTCGACGACATAACCACCATGGAGATTGCGCTCATTGAGAATCTTCAGCGTGAGAACTTAAACCCCATTGAGGAGGCGCGGGGCTACAGTATGCTCATGGAGCTGCACGGCATGACACAGGAGCAGGTGGCAAAGCGGGTGGGACGATCGCGTCCCGCTGTTGCGAATGCAATAAGGCTTCTAAGTCTGCCCCCTAATGTGGTGGACAGTGTGCGTTCCGGGGAGATAAGTGTCGGTCACGCCAAGGCGCTTCTCATGTTTTCGCCCGAACGTATACACGACACATTTGAGCGGATAAGGGCGGCTAATCTCACTGTTAGACAGCTAGAAGAGATGAGCAAGGACGACAAGCCGGACAGTCATACGCCTGTTAAAACAGGAAAACCGCAAAAGAGGGATAATTATTATAAGGAACTGGAAATAATATTGACAAACGAGTTGGGCAGGCGGGTGCGTGTACTGCCTAAGCAGGGCGGGAGCGGCACTCTAGAGCTTGAATTTCTGGATAAGGATGATTTAAAGTCCATATCCGAGGTAATGATGACAATAAAGAAGAATTAGGAGAATAGATATGCTTGACATTAAGCTCATACGACAAGAACCGGACAGAGTAAAGGCTGCCATGAAAAACCGCAACAAGGACATGGACGCGGTCATCGACGAGATTCTGGACATTGACCGTCAGCGCCGGGAGATTTCCCATGCCACCGACGAGATGAAGGCCGCCCAGAATGCCGCAAGCAAGCAGATTCCCGCTCTCAAAAAGGAGGGCAAGGACGTCTCGCACATTATGGCGGAGATGAAGACTATAGCCGAAAAGGTCAAGCAGAATGACCAGATTATAGCCGGTCTGGAGGAAAAACAGCACGCGCTTGTCATCGGTATACCGAACATCCCGAATGAATGTGTGCCTGTGGGTAAGGACGAGACGGCAAACCCGGAGGTCAGACGCTTCATGGAGCCGAAAAGCTTTACGTTTGAACCAAAGCCTCACTGGGAGATAGGCGCACATCTGGGGATACTAGACCCGGAGACCGCCGGTAAGGTGACGGGTGCTCGTTTCCACTTCTACAAGGGGCTAGGCGCGAGACTGGAGCGTGCGGTCATAAACTTCTTTATGGACACCCACGCGAGAAACGGCTACACAGAGGTGTTCCCGCCGTTCATCGCCAACCGCGCTTCTATGACTGGTACAGGACAGCTCCCTAAGTTTGAGGAGGACATGTTTAAGCTGGAGGGACTGGACTACTTCCTCATCCCCACAGCAGAGGTGCCTGTGACAAACATGCACCGTGACGAGATAATGGACGGCAGCACTCTACCTGTGTGCTACTGCGCATATTCGGCGTGCTTCCGCGCAGAGGCGGGCAGTGCCGGACGCGACACACGAGGTCTTATCCGTCAGCACCAGTTTAACAAGGTGGAGCTTGTAAAGTTTACACGCCCTGAGCAGTCTTATGAGGAGCTGGAGAAGCTCACGAGGGATGCGACTAATCTATTGGAGGCACTGGAGCTTCCCTACAGGGTAGTGACGCTCTGTACAGGAGATATGGGCTTTGCCAGCGCAAAAACCTATGACGTAGAGGTGTGGATGCCCTCCTACGGACGTTATCTGGAGATTTCCAGCTGCTCGAACTTCGAGGACTTCCAGAGCCGCCGTGCCGGTATCCGCTATAAGGACAGCGCAAATGACAAAGCACAGCTTGTTCACACCCTCAACGGTTCGGGGCTGGCTGTAGGACGCACCGTGGCGGCTATACTCGAAAACTATCAGAATGAGGACATGACAATTAAAATACCCAAGGTACTGGAAAAGTATATTAATATGTAAGGAGATTATACATGATTAAAGCAGCTGTAGCCGGTTACGGCAATATCGGAAAGTATATCTGCGAGGCGGTACTTGCCGCTTCCGACTTTAAGCTTATAGGCATACTGCGCCGTAAAGCGGAGGAGAGTACCCTCCACGGTGTACCCGTAGCCGAGGATGTGAATGCACTGCCGGAAAAGCCGGACGTTGTGCTTCTCTGTACCCCCACCCGCGCCGTACCCGAACAGGCGGCAAAGTTTCTGGCTCTTGGTATAAACACAGTGGACAGCTACGATATACACGGCGGCATCTGGGATTTAAAGTGCGATTTAGACGCTAAGGCAAAGGCGGCAGGGCGCGTATCGGTCATATCGGCGGGCTGGGATCCCGGCTCGGACTCGGTGGTTCGTGCGCTTTTACTGGCATGTGCGCCCAAGGGTATCACCTATACAAACTTCGGACCCGGCATGAGCATGGGGCACACCGTGGCGGTAAAGGCTGTAGTCGGTGTAAAGAAGGCGCTGTCCATGACAATCCCCACAGGAACGGGTATACACCGCCGCATGGTATACATAGAGCTTGAAAGCGGTGCTAAATACGACGATGTTACGGCGCGTATCAAGGCAGACCCCTACTTTGCGCATGACGAGACACATATCATGGCGGTGGAGGATGTGGACGCACTTCTTGACATGGGGCACGGTGTGAACCTTGTAAGAAAGGGCGTGTCTGGGGCGACACCCAATCAGCTCTTTGAGTTTAACATGAAGATAAATAATCCCGCACTGACAGCCAGTGTCATGCTGGCGGCGGCAAGAGCCGGAATGAAGCAATCACCTGGGTGCTATACTATGATAGAGCTTCCCATGATTGACCTGTTGCCGGGCGATAAAGAGACATTGATAAAAAATTTGGTTTAACCCTTGACAAAATGGGCTTAATTGGATATAATATTGAGGTGTAGCGTGACATTTGACCTAAAAGCGGTATTTCTAATCCCCGGAGAGACATTGCCTGTATTACTGGAGTATGACGCGCAAGAGCTTTCCATTGGGGGACAATATCCCTTTAAGAAGCCAATAAGGGTGAGCGGGGATATTACAAATAAGTCGGGCGTTGTACGCATTTCGCTTGCTATGAGCTTTACTATGGAGCTTACCTGTGACCGTTGTCTCGAGAGCTTCACAGAGGAGCATAACATGCCTGTGCGGTATCTTTTAGTCTGCGACCCCAACTACGACGGTGACAATGCCTATATCGCAGAGGGAATGTCCTTGGACATGGACGAGCTTATCGAGAGCACGCTCATACTCGAACTGCCGACAAAGTTTGTGTGCGATGAGGACTGCAAAGGACTCGAACAATATAATTGTGATAACTAACAGAAGTGAGGTGTTATAGATGGCTACTCCAAAGAGAAAAACGTCCAAAGCAAGGCGCGATAAGAGACGCTCAAACGTCTGGAAGCTGACACTACCGGGATTTTCACGGTGTACACAGTGCCAGTCTCTCAAGCGTCCGCATACGGTTTGCCCCGAGTGCGGATACTATAAGGGCAAAGAGGTTATTAAGAAGAACGTCGGTTAATAACTGCCTATTGGCGAGCGGTGCGTGTAACGTGTATAGTTATGCGCACTATTTTTGTTTAGGCGAACATATTCGGGGGGTGACAGCATGGGGCGCATCATAGGGAGGCTTTTTAAGGTCATAAAGATTGCAATTATCAGCGTAATTGTCATTACAATAGCGCTTGCGGTATACCATCAGGTCATGCTGCGGGTGGAGGAGGAGCGGCTTTTACCGCCCGGTAAGCTGGTGGTGCTCAACTTCCACGAAATGCATGTCTATGCCGAGGGGGATAAGCGCGGCAGACCGTCGCTTCTGTTTCTGTCCGGATCGGGAACACCCGCGCCGATATATGACTTTAAGGCACTCTATTCGATTCTGTCGGAGGAGTTTCGCATAGTCGTCGTGGAACGTCCGGGCTACGGTTACTCCGAATCCACCGCATTGCCCCGCGACCTTTGGGGTGTGCTGGGCGAGACGAGGGAAGCCCTGTCGCTGGCGGGTGAAGAAGGACCATACATACTCTTTCCGCACTCCATGTCGGGACTTGAAGCCCTGTTCTGGGCGTCCGAGTACCCGGAGGAGATAAAGGGGATAGTCGGGCTTGACATGGCAGTGCCCGAGAGCTATGAGTATTTTGATATAGAAAAGGTAAACAGGCTATACTATCCGGCACTTATGGCGCAGTGGCTGGGTTTTGTGCGCCTTATACGTCCGTTTTATCCCATGAGCACCGAGGGGCTTACCCCGGACGATATAGAGCAGCAGAAGCTCCTATTCTACAGAAACGCTTCGGGAAGCGTCTATTTCAAGGAGGGCGAGTATGTGCTCGAAAATGCAAAAATTGCGGGTGAGCTTCCAAAACCCAATATTCCCATACTGATGTTTAGCTCTGACGGCAATGAGATAGGGGATTACTGGCTGCCCTGTCAGGAGCGGTTTGCCAGTGCGGTGGGAGCGAAGCTTGAAATACTTGATTGCGGACACTATGTACATGATTATAAATATGAAGAGATAGCAAGGATAAGCAAGCAGTTTATTCTGGAGGGTCGATAATGGCGGTACGCATATGCGGCGTGGAAAAGGGTTCACCGTCCGAGCGGGCGGGGATAGCGGCGGGAGATGAGCTTATAGCGATAAACGGACACGACATAGCGGATGTTCTGGACTATCGCTTTTATATGTGCGAGAAGAACCTCACCGTTACATTGGGACGAGGTAACGTAAACGTCACAAAGGGCGAGTACGAGGATCTGGGGTTAGAGTTCGAGAGCTACCTCATGGACAACAAACGCTCCTGTCAGAACAGGTGCATATTCTGTTTCATCGACCAGCTTCCGCCGGGACTGCGCGAGAGCCTGTACTTTAAAGACGATGATGCGCGTCTCTCGTTTCTTTTCGGCAACTATATCACCCTTACAAATTTGACAAGCCGTGAGATAGAGCGTATAATAGAGATGCATATAAGTCCTGTCAACGTTTCGGTGCATTGTACCGATGATGAACTGCGTGTGAAGCTGATGGGAAACAAAAATGCCGCCGGGGTTAAGGACACACTGCGCCGATTTGCTGATGCGGGGATTTCACTTAATATTCAGCTCGTTTTGTGTCCGGGGATAAATGATGAGGAAGCACTTCTTGAGAGCCTTGCCGACCTGTCCTTATTGCGTCCGGCTTTACAGAGTGTGGCGGTCATACCTGTGGGGATTACAAGCCACCGGGAGGGCCTGTACCCATTAGTTCCGTATACAAAAGAGGGAGCTAGGGCAGTTATAGCGGCCGTGGATGCCTTTGTTCAGGAAAACGGCGAGAGATATGTTTATCCCGCGGACGAGTTTTTTCTAAAGGCGGGAATGCCTGTACCCGGTTATGAATATTACGGCGACTTTCATCAGCTCGAGAACGGTGTGGGGCTGATTGCGGACATGCGTGAATCCTTTTTCTATGCACTGTCAGAGCTTCCCCTCACTACGATTACCAGAACCGTGACTGTCGTGACTGGCACAGCGGCATATGACTTTATATGCACACTGGCGGACAGGCTCATGGAGCGCATATCGGGACTTAGTATTCATGTGGTGCGGGTGCACAATACCCTGTTCGGGGAGCATGTGACGGTGGCGGGACTTCTTTCGGGCGCGGATGTGGCAGAGCAGCTTTTACATGAGGATATAGGGCATCATATGGTACTGCCCGCTGTCATGTTTAACCGGGACGGTCTCACCCTGGATGGATTGACGAAAAAGGATATGGAAAAGAGATTAAATACACGGATAGAACTGTCGCCCAATGACGGTGATGGTTTTATATCCGCTTTGATAGGAAATGAGTAGAGGAGAAAATTATGCTTCCGATTGTAGCGATAGTGGGGCGTCCTAATGTGGGAAAATCGACGCTCTTTAATAAACTGACCGGGCGGCGCATTGCCATAGTGGACGACACCCCCGGTGTCACCCGCGACAGGATTTATTCCCCCTGCGAGTGGCTCACGCACAAGTTTATGCTGGTGGATACAGGCGGTATAGAGCCGTTTACAGACGATGAAATACTAAAGCAGATGCGCCTACAGGCCATGCTTGCCATAGAAAAGGCGGATGTTATTGTGTTCGTCACAGACCTGCGTTCGGGCGTGACGGCAAACGACATGGACGTTGCGGCAATGCTATTAAAGAGCGGGAAGCCGATTCTTCTCTGTGTAAACAAGTGCGACAGCGTGGGTGCGCCGCCGCCGGAGCTGTATGAATTTTACAATCTGGGACTGGGCGATCCATTTTCAGTGTCGTCAGTTCACGGTCACGGTACAGGCGAGCTTCTGGATGCGGTGGTGTCACACTTCCCGGAAGCACCGGACGAGGAGGGGGAGGATGCCATTACAGTGGCTGTAATCGGTAAACCCAATGTGGGCAAGTCCTCTCTGATTAACAAGATAACAGGCGAGGACAGAACTATAGTCTCGGACATACCGGGTACAACCCGGGATGCGATAGATACCGAGGTTACCATAGACAATCAAAAGTACATCTTCACGGACACAGCGGGACTGCGGAGAAAGAGCCGCGTGACCGACGATATAGAGCGCTACAGTGTACTGCGCTCATACATGGCGGTGGACACTGCGAGGGTGTGCGTCATAGTCATAGACGCCACCGAGGGGTTCACCGAGCAGGACTCAAAGGTGGCGGGATACGCCCACGAGCAGGGCAAGGCGTGCATTGTGGCGGTGAACAAGTGGGATTTAGTGGACAAGGAGACAGGCACATTAGAACAGTACCGGAAAAAGCTGGAGGAGGATTTCAGCTTTATGTCCTATGTCCCCATTATATTTATATCGGCAAAGACCGGACAGCGGCTTAATAAGCTCTATGAGCTGATAAAGTATGTAGACGAGCAAAACGCCGTACGCATCCCTACAGGACGGCTAAACGATCTTCTTGCCCACATCACGGCGAGGGTTCAGCCCCCGACAGATAAGGGACGCCGCTTGAAGCTGTTTTACATTACACAGCCCAGCACCCGCCCGCCCACATTCGTGATATTCGTAAACTCACAAGAGCTGTTTCACTACTCCTATCAAAGATACATCGAAAACCAGATTAGAGCTACATTCGGACTGGAGGGTACGCCGGTGCGGTTCATTGTGCGCGAGAGGGAGAATGGGTAATATGTAGTGCCGCAGAAGCGGCACTCCTAAAGCTTTCATCCAAAACCCTTAGCTCACTAACGTTCCCTCGTCAGTCTCCAACAATATTAAGATATTTTCTTCGACTCCGGTGTCAGCGTTTATATATATGAGCAGGTTTTCACTGTTTCTGCCTTTTGCGCGGAATTCGTAGGTTAGCATCTCCTGTTGATAGCTTGTGGGGATTACACACAGCCGCCAGCCTTGTCTTGTGAGGAATTTGGACATGATGTCTGCCGCTTCGGATACCGTGAGGGTGGGGTCGCCAAACGAGCGTATTGTGTGGTTCATGATATATCCCCTTGCGTCAAACGCCAGCACTTCTCCATCGTCCAGTGCTACAGAGACCTTGACAAGATCTGTGTAGTATAGGATACCATCCTTTTCATATGCGAAGTTGACCGTGAGTACACCCTCATTTGCGTAGAAGTAGGTCTCCTTCATGTCGGACATGCCGATTCGTGAGAGGTATTCCTTTGCCATAGTTACGCCGAATGCGTGGGTGAGGTTGGCCTCGTCAAAATTTATCTTTCTGTCCTTGAGCATATAGACGGGGATACCGCCGTTTTTGGTTATGCTGACTGCCAGAGTGTCAGTCTTAAAACCGTAGGACGGCAGATCGCCCTCCTCGTCACTCCCCATGATGAGCGCTTCTTCATCCAGTCCGGCTATTACAGCCGCCACTGCCTTTGCGCGCTCGCGGGTAACCAGTGTCTTGTTTTTTATGAGTGCAGGGGTCTTAGTTAACATATGATCGGAAAAGGGTCCGTCATATATCAGCCGGGGATATCCCTGAAAGCTGTCCTCTAGCAGAACCGTGTCACCGGGTGCGGCAGCTGCGGCATTTTGTGAATCTGTGGCGGTGGACAGCTGCTCTATGGGGTAACGCCCGCTGGATACATCGTCATATATGGCGCTTACCTCCTGCGTGAGGGTGTCGGCGTAGCTGCGGAGCTTTCCGAGGGTGGCGAAATCCTGCTCGGTTATGGTGTCACCGCGGGCTAGGCTCATGGAATAGTCCCCCACCTGTGAGAGGAAGAGGTGTGTCCTGTCGAGGGCGGTGTCTCCCATGGGAAGCCCGGCTAGGCAGCTCTTGGCTTTTTCTGCACCGCTTTTAAGATTGGCCGCATAGCGCACTAGATCATCCTGTGTGCCCGCATACCGGCTCTTTTGCAGGGACACCGTTAAATCGGCGAGATATTCGCTTAGTTCATCCAGAGCGCGGAGCTGTGCAGTGTGAATCTCATTTTTCAGTGCCTGCTCCTTACTTACAGAGTTGATGACACAGCCCAGCATAACCAGTAAAAGGGCTGCAAATACCGAAACGATACGGACAAAGTTCCTTTTAGATAAAACCATATCGAAACCACCTTATATGTCTTTTAGTTTAGTTTATCCTGTTAATTTTTACATATACTTAATGTGTGAGAGGTGATGAGGGTTGACCGGTAGGGTGCTAAAAAAGGCGTTTGTGACTTTTGTTGCTGTGCTCATGTGGTTTTTCTGCCTGTACGCGGGATTTTCCCTCATAGCGTCGGGGGATCTCTCGAATGCGGATAAAACCGTCATGTCGGCGGTGTCGGACGAGAACACACTCGCAGGATTTCGCCTGTGGGTGCGCCTTGCGTTTGGGATGACGAGGACAGGCGGCACGGTTTATGCCGGTGACCGGCTCATAAAGCTCTCGCCGCCCCCCGACGAGGACATTAAAAACCGAAACATAGAGGCGATAAAGGAGTTGACGAGTGATTCGTTTAAGGGCAGCTACATCTGTTTAGTGCCGGGAGAGGACTTTGTCATGTCCGAGAAGCTGCCGGCGGGGACGCTCATGTCCGACCAATGGGCTTTTGAGAAGTCGGTCAGCGATATGCTCAAGGGAGTGTGCCGGGAGATTGACCTGTTTCCGGCTCTGTCCGAGGGGCAAACCGAGGGCTATTACTACAAGACCGACTACCTCTGGACACCCAAGGGTGCGTATGAGGGGTACAATGTCAGCGCGGAACGGCTAGGGGTGCGCCCTAAGGTGGCGGGGCAGTTTGATGTGGAGCTTGTGTCCCACGATTTCTATGGACGGCTGTGGCGGGAGAACCGCTACTTCGGATTTTCACCCGAACCGCTGGAGCTTAACTACTATCCGGGATTTGAGAGTATCGCAAGCTTTACAGTCTATACACCGGTGAAAACCTTTAAACGCTCGACACCCTACTATCCCGATATGCTAGAGAGTGACAATCCGCTGAAGGTCTATCTGGGGGACGACTATCCGCTGATGGAGGTTACCACCAAGATTATGACCGACCGTTCACTCATTGTCATTGGGGATGAATATAAGAATGCGCTCATACCGTTTCTTTTACGTCATTTTTCCGAGATAACCATTGTAAATACCGACACAATAACTAAGGGTATGTATGATATAATAAAGAAAAACCAACGTCAGATATTATTTTTATTCGGCGCAGACAACTTTGGAAGCAGGGATTTATTTACATGGCTTGATAAATAAGACATAGAAAGGACAAAAGGCTATGGAGAAGATAATGAAGATTTATGAGGAATGGTGTGCCAGGGTAAAGGATGAGGAGCTTTTAGCGGAGCTTACGAACATGCGCGGCGACAGTGCGCTCATCGAGGACAGCTTCTACTGTGAACTGAAGTTTGCCACAGCGGGGCTTCGCGGTGTGCTGGGTGCGGGGACAAACCGCATGAATATTTATACAGTACGTAAAGCGACGGATGGATTTGCAAAATATCTGCTGACGCGCAGTAAAAATCCGTCTATGGCCATATCTTACGATTCCCGAATAAAGTCGGAGCTGTTTGCCAAGGAGGCGGCAAGGGTGCTGTCCGGCAATGGTGTTCGGGTTCATTTAACAAAGACACTCACACCCACGCCATTTCTCTCGTTTTGTGTGCGCAGTCTAAAATGTGACGGCGGAATAATGATTACCGCAAGCCACAATCCGGCTAAGTACAACGGCTATAAGGCGTACGGCGCGGACGGCTGTCAGATGCGCGAGGAAGCGGCGGCAGAGGTGCTTAAATTCTCCGGAGAGTGTGATATGTTCGCGCTTAACCCTCCCTCCTTTGAGGATGCCTTAATGCAGGGGATGATTTCGTATGTCGGGGATAATGTGTATGAGCAGTACATGGAAAAGGTGCTTTCCGAGAGCATTATGCCGGTCGGGGAGGGCTTGAAGCTCGTCTACACACCGCTTAACGGTACAGGAAATATCCCTGTGCGCGATGTACTAAAGCGTGTCGGCATAACCGATGTGAGCGTAGTACCCGAACAGGAGAACCCAGACGGCAACTTTACGACCTGCCCGTCCCCCAATCCCGAGATAAAGGGAGCGCTTAGTCTTGCCCTTAAACTGGGTGAACAGGTGGGTGCCGACCTTATTCTTGCCACCGACCCCGATGCCGACCGTGTGGGTATTGCCGTACCCGACGGCGAGGGCTATACCCTCATGTCCGGCAACGAGGTGGGGGTACTGCTTCTAGACTACATCCTCACCGCCAGACAGGAGAAGGGCACACTCCCTGAAAAGCCCATCCTCATGAAGAGCATAGTCACAACCGGACTTGCGGATGCGGTTGCTGCCGCCAACGGTGTGGAGGTCATAAACCTTCTGACCGGGTTTAAGTATATCGGGGAACAGCTAAGTCTTTTGGAGGAAAAGGGCGAGGAGGGGCGCTTTATTCTGGGCTTTGAGGAGAGCTATGGGTATCTTGCAGGTGCTCATGTAAGGGATAAGGATGCGGTAGTCGCATGTATGCTCATTGCAGAGATGACAGGGTACTATAAGGGTAAAGGCGTAACATTGGCACAGCAGTTAAAGCGCATATATGATAAGTACGGCTTCTATCTGCACGCTATCGACAACTTCTCATTTGAGGGCGCGGCGGGAATGGAGAGCATGAATACGATTATGCGCTCTCTTCGCCAGTCACCGCCAAGGGAGATAGGTGGACTTTCGGTGCTATCGTTTGCGGATTATGAAGCAGGGAAGCGCGTTAATCTTCAAATCGGCGAGGAAGCGGAAATATCTCTGCCTCGGTCAGACGTTTTGCAGTTTGATCTTGAGGGCGGGGCACAAGCCATCGTCCGCCCATCGGGTACAGAGCCTAAGATAAAGGTGTATCTTACAGCCACAGGCGCTGATAAGAATGCGGCGGCAGCGGTGTGCAAGCGTGTATCGGATGAATTAAAGTTAAAAATCAAGGCAGATTAGTATGTTTAAGTTTATTAAACCCTATTGGAAAGAGCTTGTTCCGGCGGCAGTATACGCCTTTCTCAATGTGCTTTTGATGCTCTTTATCCCGGTTCTGACAGGGCGGGGTATCGATCAGGTGAGCATTTCTGCGGGTGAGGGACTGGGGGGCACGGCGCTTCTCCTGTTTTTGTCGATTATCGGAGCGGCGGGCTTTTCGTATGCATTTACTATTCTTATAAATCGTGCGGGTGTGCTTATTATCCGCGATATGAGAAAATCTGCATTCGAGAAGCTTATGCGGCTTCCCATTTCCTATCTTGATAAGCACCCATACGGCGATGTCATGAACAGGTATGTCGCCGATATGGAGCAGATTTTAGACGGTCTCATCAACGGCGGTTTACAGCTGTTTACAGGTATTATGACCGTGCTTATAACTATTGTGATAATGCTCTCCTTGAATGTGACGGTGGCGCTTATTGTCATGCTTCTCACACCGCTGTCGGTGGTTGTGTCGGCTTTTGTGACTAAGAAGAGTTACACCTCGTTTCGGGCACAGGCAGCGGACAATGCTAAAATCAGCTCGTTTGCGGAGGAGGAGGTCTCCCTCGTACGCATTATAAGGGCTTATGGGCTGGAGGCGGTGCATACGTCCAGGTTTGACGAGATAGCCGAATCACAGCGGCGGTCGGGGGAGCGGGCGCAGTTTTTCTCGTCTTTGGCTAACCCATCAACGCGATTTGTCAATGCGCTGGTGTACGCAGCGGCAGGGATAACAGGGGCGATGCTGGCGATAAACGGTCACATGACGGTGGGTGCTGTCGTGAGCTTTTTGGTGTATGCTATGCAGTATACCAAACCGTTTAACGATATAACAGCGGTGCTTACACAGCTCCAGTCCGCACGAAGCGCACTGGAAAGGGTAATGGCGCTACTAAACGAGCCGGATGAGCCGGACGAGGGACGTTCACTGCCTAGGGGTACTGATGTGACTGTGGAGGGGCTCACCTTTGGATATGGCGATAAGATGGTGCTGGAGGATGTGACGCTGTCAGCTAAATTCGGGGAAAAGGTGGCGGTCACCGGTAAAACAGGGGCGGGAAAGACGACACTTATTAATCTTCTTCTTAGGTTTTATAAGCCGCAGTCGGGAAGAATCACTTTGGGCGGTGCGGATATCGAGGACATTCCTATCAAGGTGTTAAGAGCGCATTTTGGCATGGTTTTGCAGGACACCTACATCTTTTCCGGTACAATAAGGGATAATATCGCATTCGGTAATGAGAGCGCATCGGATGAAGAGGTCATTTCCGCCGCTCGGTCGGCATATATGCATGACTTTATCATGCGGCTTCCCAAGGGGTACGAAACACCTGTCAGTGAGGAGGGCGAAAGTCTTTCGGCGGGGCAGAGACAGCTTTTGTGTATCGCGAGGGTGATGCTGAGAAATCCCAAGATACTGCTGTTGGACGAGGCTACAAGTAATCTTGACCCCGAAACCGAGATGTATGTTCACAAGGCTTTTGACAAGCTTATGCAAGGAAAGTCGAGTTTTGTCGTAGCACACAGACCGGCGACACTGGAAAATGCCGATAAAAAGGTGATAATTGGCGGTATTTGACAATGCTTGGTGACAGAATGTACACATGTTACAAAAAAACAACCACATGTTTGTGCATAATTTTCTTCCCGATATCTATTGACAAATCTGGATAGATGTGTTAATATATGTAAGCGCCCTAAAGAGAGGGCAAAGAAAGACAAGAGAGAGCACCTTGAAAATTAAACAATGCTAAGAAGAATAACCCTTTAAAAATTCTTTTGAAGTTTCTATTATCGGAAACGATAAACGGAAACAAAAACA
>CAYSTR010000005.1:0-20053 GCA_964433745.1 uncultured Oscillospiraceae bacterium
ATCCATCAGCACACGCAGCGGAGTGTCAGCAAGCCCGACAAGGTTTAGCAGCTGCTGTACAATCCCCATTGTCGGGGCAAAAAAGATGTTGAGCATACCGACAAATACGACTGTAGAGATGAAATGCGGTGCATAAGTAATCATTTGTACGCTCTTTTTAAACCTAGCACGCGAACAGCTGTTTAGCATCAAGGCAAGGATAATAGGTATGGGGAAACCCGCTATCAACGAATAAATGCTGAGTGTAAGCGTGTTTTTAAGAATATCCCAAAATGCCGCCTGACCAAAGAAGCGCTTAAAATTATATAAACCCACCCACGTACTGCCCCAGATTCCATTGATAGGCTTAAAGTTCTTAAATGCAATGAGTATTCCGTACATAGGGATATATGTAAAAACAATAAGAAGAATTAATGATGGTATCAACAGCAGATACAGTTCATAATGATTAAGAACACTGCTAGCTAACCTACTAATCCATGATTTTTGCTTTCTTGACGCCGGTAGGATTGCCATAATGCTTCCTCCATTTTAAAAGGGGATTGCAGAGCGGATTTCTCTGCCCTGCAATCCTAAATTTTACCGCTAAAACGCTGCTACTACTACTTTAGCTCGTTGGCCTTATCTATCTCTTTTTGCTTGAGTGCCAGCCATTCATCGACACCCAGTTCTTTCATACGTGTTACAAATCCATCCCACTCGGAGTCTATATTCTTGTTGTCCGTAATCCATGTAGCGAATGTGACCTTAATATAGTCGGTCACCTGGAGCTGAAGGTCGGACATGGTGGTGACCTCCATCTCCTCCAGCATACCAGAGGGAATATTGGGCATGTTCATGGATGTTGCAGGGATATACTTTTTATAGATATTGTCATATGCCCAACCGCGTCTTGGTTCTATCTTGCGTGTGGGATCGACAAACATATCGGAGGTTAAAATCAATATACCCGCATTTCCCAACGGTTTATCTGCGTCAGCCATATTTTGTACGGTAATGTCGGGATTTAGCTCCATCTTACCGTCTGCGTTCTTCTTCCAGCCCACACCCTCGACACCCTTTTCAAGGCTCATTGATATTTCGGGCTCTGCCATGTAGTCCGCCAGACGAACCGATGCAACAGGGTACTTGTTGTTCTTAAAAATCAGATAATTCAAAGGGAAGGTCGAACCCTTGTTTTGTGCGCGGGTATAGGGCTTTTTGCCATTTTCTGGGTCAGGAGGCGCTATAGGATAGTTCCACTTACCGGTATCGGTCAGATTTGCGTTTTGGAATGCCGTGAATGCACCCACCATTGGAGGATCGGATGTGGTCGCAGCGGCATAAGCTGCCCAGTCATCGGTAAAGGCTTCTGGCTTTATAAGCTTTTCATTGTACATGGTCTGTAGATATTTTAGCGGTTCCTTAATGTCGGGATTAGTCGCTTGACATACCACCTTGCCGTCAACCATTGCAAGGTAGTTATTGCTGAATACATAAACGCCAAATGCGCCATAGATATCAAACTGCCCGCCAATAAACTCATTGTATCTCATGTAATGCGGTGTAACATTGGCTGGGATAGTACCCTTACCGGCATTATCTCTAAATGCACGCAGTACATCCATGTAAGCACTCATGGTGGTGGGGATTGCAAGGCTCAGTTCATCCAGCCATTGCTTGTTGATAAACCATTGGTCACGCAGGTTGTAGGAGGTCTCATCCAAATATACATAAGGTAACGAGTACATTTTTCCGTCTTTATAAGTACACTGTAACGCTATGTTGGGGTTTTCCGACAGGAATTTGCTATAGTTAGGTGCGTAATCCATATACTCGTTTACGCTGTAGACATCGCCTGCCTCGATGGCATCATTTTTCTGCGAACCGTTACTGTCCATACGCCATACAATATCGGGATAATTTCGGCTTGCAAATAGAAGGTTGGCCTTCTCGGCGTCTGAATACATCTCAAACTCTAGATTTATACCGGTTTCCGCCATAATCTTTTTAAAAATGTTGTTCTCTGCGGGCTTTTCAAGTCCTCCGGAAGCAAACCATGTGGCAATCTTCAATGTAATGGGCTCTTTGACAATAGGTAAGCCTTGTGCATTTGTGACGCCGCCGTCTAGTAACTCTTCCTCAGCAGCGGACGAGCTTATTGATGATGCCGCACTGGATGCTTGAGATGATGCTTGCGACTGCACAGATGTGTCTGAACAACCTGTTATAATGCTTAACAACAAAAGCACAGCAATGGAAAGGTTGACCAATTTTTTCACAGGATAATTCCTCCTCTTTTTGCTGATATTGTATTTAATAATAAACATGTAAAAAGATAAAAATTACAAGTCCTAATTCGCTGCGCATAGCTGTACACGGCAACAAATTTAAGATAATCGTAGAATTACATCACATATTTATTATTATTATAGTCACATTATACACTCGCATAATGCAAATTGAAATATCTCTGGCAGACAATAATTTGTCTTTTTGGGACTTCATAACAAGACAAATATGTCTGCCAGAAAAAGATAGATTATTTATAAGCTATGATATAGTGCTTTTTTTGTACTTACCGGGAGGCATACCTTCCACACGCTTAAAAAAACGGTTAAAGTAATATTCATTGCAAAATCCCAGCACCTCAGCAATATAAGCCATGCTATTCTCGGGGTTTTTAAGCATTTCCTTAGCTTTTTCAATCTTAATTTCGGTTATATACTCCTGTGTGCTTTTACCTCGGCAATAAAGGATAACCCTGTTTACCTGCTTAGAGCTCAGATTTATATGGTGTGCAATATCATCAGCTGTAATCTTACGGCCGATGTTATCCTTAGCAAACCTCTCGATACTTTCCATTCGTTCAATATATACATTCTTCTTCCGCGGAATGATATATTCAATCTTGCGTTTGCCTAAAACCAATCGAGAGGTGAGCATAAGTATTGAAAGCAGGCTGCCTTCAATTACAGTTAAAAAACCATACTGCTTGTTAACACTTTCTTCTATTGTAAACTCCAGGAGCTCTTGAATGGCAGGAGTAATAATAACACAGCTGCGATTTTGCATCTGCAGCATCTCTTTCATCTGAATAGCCCCTAAATCTTGGGTAGTGTCATTTACAAGGTAGTTTAACACAACCTTGTAAAACGGCTGCTGTGAGGCAGTTTCCGAAAGACGATGCCGCATACCGGACGGAATAATAATAGCCTCGCCCTTTTTAAGAGTAATAGCAGCATCGTCAAATGTAATCTCAATCGCACCCTCCATCATGTAATGAATCTCTGTTCCGCGATGATAGTGCCATGTGCGGTTAGGTACACGTGACACATACATCGCACGAAACCATTCTATACTAATGTTAACGCCGTTAACATTCATTAATAATTCAAGCTCATTTAGCTGATTAATCTTGGAAACGCGCTCTTCTGTCATTATCTCTGCATCTCCTTGATAGTATTTGTCTAAAAAAAGCCGTGACCAAACAAGCCCTGGCGGGAATTTCGGTTGTGTATTTATTCGATATATGTTTTTGTAATAATACCATGAGGATAACGACCAAAGTTGCTTCCAAAAAGCATAAAGCCGTTTATATGCAGAGCATCCGGTTTAATTCCGTATCTTAGCACAAGATACTTTGAGTCCCCGATAATGTCATTGAAAATCTTTTTAGAAACCATTCTGTTGCCAAGAAAGCAACCTCGCCTGTTAATAGCCACATTCAACAGCTGACCGTGAACAGGCAGTGACCGCCACCAAGACGGAGTATAGGTGGCCTTTTCAGCATCCTCACCTACAGTTATAGTGTGGGTCAGGATTTCATGCCCGTTTATCCACACTGTCACATCGGTCAGATCAGGGGTAATGCGGTCAATATTTAGGTAGTTCGGCATAGTAAGCGCCTTGTGCGTTTTGAGCATTTTATGTGCGGAAATTTCTACTTCCACCTCAACACCTGTTATCTGCTTGTCGATAAACAAAGGATCAAGGGGAATCTTATATTCAATATATCCAAATGCCGTCCAGACCAGCGAAGCATTTATACGCTCCGGGTCACAAAAAACCGTGGGGTCGTCCCACTTTTTAATAATATTATGGGAAGTGGCAAGACCGCACGGCGCCCATGTGTCAAAGCTGAAAAAGTTCCCCACAGAGGTCTCTGTTTCATAGTAGTTTATGTCATCTAAGCAGTTGCTGACTGGGTTAAAATTAAAGATTAGCCGGTCATACATCTTCTTGCATATCCTCTGATTCCCTACTGAGCCCGAAAGATAGGTGCTTTTAATAAACCCCGCTTCCTCCAGTATATTTATATGGGTTAGTACGGCCGTCTTTGATATACCTAGGTGCTTTGCTATGGTTTGTACATTCATGTCCTCGCCCGATAAAAGCCCTAAAATCTTTATCCTCACATCGCTAGACAGGGCCTTTACTACAAATGTAACATTGTTACCTTCTATATACATATCCTTAGGAATAATGTTCATCCTCCAATCTGCCAAAAGGGTATAACTAAATATTATCATATAATTAATGATAACACAATACGTTCTAAATATTTACTACAAATAATAGTGCACAAATAAATATATTTATTTTTTAAAAAGTTGTTGACAAAACAATATTTTACCACTATAATTAAATTGAAAATTGTTTATGCGATAACATAAACATTAACAAAGGAGGAGAATGTATGAACACTCTTAAAAAATGTACGGTAATTTTTCTAGCTTGTACACTGCTTTTTGTGACCGCATGTTCAAGTGGTACTGCTTCCGGTTCGTCGGTAAATGAATCGGCAGCCAAGGCAAGCTCGCAGTCAAATACTGTCGGTACCGAAGCTCCTATCGAGCTGGAGTTTTTCCACAAAGCAAACGAAGAGCGTTGGCAGGGTCTTTGTGACACCTATGCGGAAGAAAATCCGGGTGTAAAGATTAAAAGCGTAGCGGCGACAGGCGATTATGCTCCCGCAATCGGCACACGGATCGCCTCCGGTTCCATTCCAGACATCTTTATGTCCGGGACATTCGGGGATGCTGTGCTGTATGCCCCTCAATCCGAACTGCTAAACGACGAAACATACTGGGACAGGGTTCAGCCGTCTGCCATTGCCTCAATTATGGATGGGCAAAACAAGGTAGCCCTACCGGTACAAAGCCAAAGCTGGGGACTCATATATAATGTTGATGTTTTTGAGAAGGCCGGTATAAAAGAGGTACCCAAGACACTGACTGAGCTGAAAAATGTATGCGAGACATTAAAATCGCAGGGTATTACCCCGTTTGTCGCTGCAAACAAAACGGACTGGACCATACATCAGTCATTGCTGTTCCCTATATCCAACGACGCAAAGGATGACCCTCTGGGTTTCTTTGAAAAGCTCAATAAGGCAGAGATTCTTCTAAAAGATCAAGCAGTAATGACACGTATCGCGGATTTCTTTGATCTCTACAAGCAATATCTGCAGGATAAGCCCTTCAGCACCGAATTTGATCCTGCCTGCGGTATTATTGCGCAGGGGCAGGCGGCGATGTATCTGCAGGGCGACTGGACGGAGGGTGCTATCACGACAACAAACCCGGATGCCAAGGTGGCGTTTATGCCTGTCCCTTTCAGTGATGACCCGAATGACAGATACATATATATGCAGCCTTCCATAGCTATCCACGTAGGCAAGGATGGTAAGTATGCAGCCGAAGCAAAGAAGTTCCTCGAATGGATGGTAACCTCAAAGAAGTTCCAGGAATTCAATGCCGAAAAAGAGGTCACTATAACGCCCTTTAAGGATGCCGTCGCACCAACAAAGGGAATGCTTTTGCAAAGCGCTATTAAACTAGCAAACGAAAACCCTGACATGGTGCGTATCTGGGGAGAATTCAGTGTACCGGGCAAGGTGCATGTGGCCATCGAGCCAATAGATACCGCTTATATGGGCAATCAGATTACAACAGAAGAATGGATTAATCAACTCAGTGCCGAATGGGAGAAGTTCGGTAAGGAGAACGGCTGATAGATATATCATGCATTTATTGCCGTGTCCGGTTTTTCCGGGCACGGCAACATTTAAAGAGCTCTCGAACATTTAAATTATTATACATGGCTTGGGGGTCGTTCTATGAAAGCATTAATCAGAAAAACATTGTCAAGACCCAATATATCTATGCTTTTGTTTGTGCTGCCTGCGCTGATACTGGTGACTGTTTTTGTTATATGGAATTCGGGTGCGGGGTTTTATTACGCGCTTACATCCTGGGACGGACTATCTCAGGATAAGCCCTTTATCGGGCTTAAAAACTTTGTAGACGCATTTGACAACAGCCAGTTTATCACATCCCTATTTTTTACACTTAAATACACCGTGTTAAATGTGCTCTTGACTAACATAGCAGGTATTATTCTGTCATTTTTATTAAACAATAGGATAAGATTCGGAGGTCTTTTCCGCACGATATACTTCATCCCCAACATCATAGCACTGATTGTTACGGCCTTTACATGGACTTTTATCTTCAACACATTATTTGATTGGCTCTATAAAAATTCAGGGCTTCAAATATTCGGATATGATTGGTTTGGAGACCCCAATCTGACATTTGTGATGATACTGTATGTCGGCATATGGATTAGCGGGGGTTATCTTATGATTATCTATCTGACCGGCTTAAAGAATATAAATCCTTCCTTAGTTGAAGCGGCAAAGATTGACGGAGCTAGCTGGTTGAGTGTATTTTTCAAAATACAGTTTCCGCTTATTATGCCATCTGTAGTGACATGTGTGTTTTTGATGACAGTAGGATCGCTAAAGGGATTTGACTTTATCTTTGCATTCACAGGCGGAGGACCGTTCGGGAAAACCCAGACAATTACCGTCAATATCTACAGAGATGCATTTATGGGATATCAGGCGGGACTGGCAGCCGCAAAATCGGTGATACTGTTTGTCATTATTATGATAATAACCTTTATTGAAGTGTTTGTGCTTAAAAAAAGAGAGGTGGAAATGTAGTGAACAGATCGACCTCAGTTATTATACATTCTTTATTAATCTTTTTTGCTGTATTATGCTTCTTCCCGATATTTGTTCTGCTCAACAATTCGTTTAAGGATTTAAACGGTATATTAAATTTACCACTTAATCTGGCATGGCCTCCAATACTTGAAAACTATGCCGTTGTATGGCAAAAGATGAACTACCCGCAGAAGTTTATAAACTCTCTTTTTGTAGCGTCAATTCCGCTGCCCTTTATCGTTTTATTCAGCTCTATGGCAGCATACGGGCTTGCTCGTACAAAAACACGGCTATCAAGCAGTATATTCTTTATTTTCACCGCTTCTATGCTCGTCCCATTCCAAGCTATTATGATACCTATTATTGTAATGTCCAAAAGAATGAACATCATCGACAGCCTGTGGGGCATCGACATTATTTATACCGCATTCGGAGTAGCGTTTGCAACGTTTTTATATCACGGCTTTATAAAAACAATCCCAAAGGAGCTAGACGAGGCCGCCTACATAGACGGGTGTACTAAATTCGGTATTTATTCAAGAATTATTCTGCCGCTGTTAGGTTCGGTCACCACTGTTTTAGTCATATTAAATGTATTGGGTATATGGAACGATATGCTACTGCCGCTTATATTTATAAACACTCCCGAACGTTACACACTGCCGCTCATGATTTTTAAATTCAAAGGGCAGTTTTCGATGGAATGGGAAAAAACACTGCCAGCGGTTGTGCTTGTCGGAATGCCTATTGTTATATTTTTCTTGGTGTTTCAAAAGCAGGTGACCGAAGGACTTGCAAATGGTGCATTAAAGGGTTAAAATATATATAATCATGGATTAATTGGGAGGAAGCACGAATGGACTTTTTATCGCTTAAAAATGTGACTATTACAGAGGGATTTTGGAAAAATCGTCAGCAGCTCAATGCCGAAACAACCGTTCACGCGGTCTACAAGCAGTTTGAAAAAACAGGTAGATTTGCATGTCTTAATCATGCTTGGCGGGAGGGGCAGCCGGGAAAACCGCATATTTTTTGGGATTCCGATGTCGCAAAGTGGCTCGAAAGCGCTGCGTATATCCTGTCAAAGCATGATGATAAAGAGCTTTATAGGATGGTTGATGAAACCATTAATCTGATTATAGATAATCAAGAAAAGAGCGGTTATTTTAACAGCTGGTATCAAACCATGGCGCCGCACATGCGCTTTACCGACCGGACGGAACACGAGCTTTATTGTGCGGGTCATTTAATGGAAGCAGCCGTCGCGTGCTACGAAGCGTTGGGAGACGAACGGATGCTTCAATTTGTACGCCGTTATGCGGAATACATCGAAAGGGTGTTCGTTCGGGAAGGGACATCACAATTTGTAACACCGGGGCATGAGGAGATTGAACTTGCTCTCATTAGACTATTTAATCTTACCGGAGAAAGATCTTTTCTTCTGCTTGCAAACTTTTTTATAGACAACAGGGGGCTGCACGGAGAAGCTACATATGCATGGGCAAATGGGCGTTATCTGCAGGATTTTTTACCTGTACGCGAGCAACGCACCGCCGAAGGTCATGCCGTTCGAGCGTGTTATCTCTATTCGGCTATGGCGGACTTAGCACGTATCAATAATGACAGTGCGATGCTTGACGCATGTAAAGCCATTTTCGATAATATCATGGAGAAGCGTATGTATATCACCGGCGGTATCGGCAGCGCTGCCAACGGAGAAGCCTTTACCATCGATTATGATCTGCCGAACCTTACGGCATATGCGGAAAGCTGTGCGGCCATCGGTCTTGTTTATTTTGCCAAAAGAATGCTAATGAACGAAGTCTGCTCAAAGTATGCCGATGTGATTGAGAGGGTACTCTATAATGGCTTCTTGAGTTCAGTATCGCTCGACGGAAAATCCTTCTTTTATGAGAATCCTCTGGAAATATACCCCCCTCTTAAATTCCGGGATGCTTCTATGGGCGACGGTACCACCCGCCTGCCGATTACACAGCGCGTTGAGGTGTTTGAGTGCTCCTGCTGTCCGCCCAACATCACTCGGTTGATTGCCACCTTGGGCGAATATGTTTATTCTCACTCAGATGATACATTCTTCATTCATCAGTACATAAGCAGTAAAACCGATGATATCACTGTCACGACAGATTATCCGGCTAATGGTAAGGTTTTGATAAAATATAGCGGAAAGAAAAAGCTCGCGTTTAGGATTCCGTGGTGGTGCGAGAGCTTTACCGTCACATCCGGCGGCACGGCATTATCATATCGTCTCAACGAGGGTTATGCGTATTTAGAACAAGTGTGCAATGATGTTGAAATAAATCTTGACATGCCGCTCGTGTTGGTGGAGGCGAACCCGATGGTTATCGAAGATGCCGGACGTGCCGCGCTCATGAAGGGTCCTATAGTATTTTGTATTGAGGGGAACGATTATCCTGTCCCGCTTAAATCGCTGCGTTTTGCGGATACGCTTAATGAAGAGTGGTTTTTGTATAATGAATGTGGTCTGCCCGGTGTAATAGTAGATGGTATTGCACCGCGTCCGACGACAGAGCTTTATCGGAAATGCTCTTCTCAATACGATAAGCTGAGGTTAAAATTTATCCCTTATTATGCTTTTGCTAATAACGGTGAAACACAAATGCAGGTTTGGCTTCTTAAATCCTAATGTGAAAGAAAGGGTTTAGCTTATGTTATTTAAAGAGGGAAATACGCTAGTCTACAACTACGATGCTGAAAAGCTAATTATTTGCCCGTGGGGAGCAAACGCGCTTCGAGTACGTGCCACTAAAATGGGTTATATGCCGGAGGAAAACTGGGCACTTGACGAAAAACCCGGGGAAATAGACGCCGCAATTGAGATTAACGAGTGCGGTGCAGCCATTGCAAACGGCAATATTAAAGCGGTGATAACAAAAGCGGGCAAGCTCACATTTTATAATCAGAGGGGCGAGATCCTGCTCGAAGAATATCTGCGCAACCGGCTCGATCTTACGGCGGACTACTGCTCTGCACTGGAGATTGAAGCAAGGGGCTTTAAACCGATTATCGGAGGGGATTATGAGATTACCGCACGGTTTGAATCCACTGACCGCAATGAAAAGATTTTTGGTATGGGGCAGTATCAGCAGTCTGTTTTAGATTTAAAGGGATGTGAGCTGGAGCTTGCTCACCGCAACAGTCAGGCGAGTGTTCCGTTTTACCTGTCGAGCTGCGGATATGGTTTCCTGTGGAATAATCCTGCTATCGGCAGGGTCACCTTTGGAAAGAATAAGACAACATGGGTGGCAAATGCGTCCAAAAAGCTGGATTATTGGATTTTAGCCGGTGACAATCCTGCCAGTATTCTCAGTGCCTATACGGCGGTCACCGGCTTCTCCCCTGATATGCCCGATTACGCTATAGGATTTTGGCAGTGCAAGCTACGTTATCAAACCCAAGAAGAACTCCTGCTGGTTGCCCGCGAATACAAAAGACGGGGGTTGCCCATCTCTGTAATAGTAGTGGATTTCTTCCACTGGCCTATGCAAGGGGAATGGAGGTTTGACCCAACCTATTGGCCCGATCCTGATGCGATGATAAACGAGCTCAAGGAACTGGGGATTGAACTGATGGTTTCTGTCTGGCCCACTGTAGACAGACGCAGTGAAAATTACCGCGAAATGTTAGAAAAGGGGCTGCTTATACGCACAGAGCGCGGATACCGCATTGTTATGGATTATCAAGGCAATACCGTTCATTTCGATGCCACAAACCCTAAGGCGCGTGAGTATGTTTGGCAAAAGGTCAAGCAAAACTATTATGACAAGGGTATAAGGATATTTTGGCTTGACGAGGCGGAACCGGAATATGATATATACGATTACGACAACTACCGATATCATTTGGGACCCGATCTGGAGGTCGGTAACATCTATCCGTTACTGTATGCCAAAACATTTTTTGACGGAATGAAAGCGGAGGGACAGACAAACATCGTAAATCTTATCCGCTGCGCATGGGCGGGCAGTCAGAAATATGGGGCTTTATGCTGGTCGGGGGATATTCATTCGAGCTTTAAGAGTATGCGCAACCAATTCTCTGCGGGACTGAATATGGCAATGGCGGGTATCCCCTGGTGGACAACAGATATTGGAGGATTTCACGGCGGTAATCCTGACGATCCGGCTTTTCGTGAGCTGCTGGCGCGCTGGTTTGCATGGGGGGCATTTTGTCCGGTAATGAGGCTGCACGGCTGCCGCGAGCCGATACAACCACAGGTGGGCACAACCGGAGGGGCTGCCTGCCGTTCAGGTGCGGATAATGAGGTGTGGAGCTTTGGAGAAGAGGTATATGATATCTGTAAAAAATATCTATCTCTTAGGGAGAGGATGCGCCCATACATAAAAAAGCAGACACAGGCGGCACATGAGCGGGGTACCCCCATAATACGCCCGCTGTTCTTTGATTTTCCGAATGATAAGCAATGCTGGGAGATTGAGGACGAGCAGATGTTCGGTACAGATATGCTTGTTGCTCCGGTTATGAATGAGGGAGCTAGATTGCGCAGTGTATACCTGCCCGCCTCAACACGCTGGATATATGCCTGGAGCGGAGAAATCATAGACGGCGGTACGGTGATTACAGTAGATACCCCGCTTGATATCATTCCTGTATTCTTGAAAGAGGGAAGCCCTTATACCCATATATTTAGGTAAATTTTCAGCTTTTATCGTCATTCATGAAAGCCCGTTCAACTTACCCAAACCAGTTTTTGTTGGTACACATTACCGTGAACGAGTCCCATACTAAAAGGATAGTTGCTTATTATTTTCTCTCTGTTACCGGTAATGAAAAACTGCTTCCCCCGAAAATATATACTCTTGCTTGTCCGGTAGCGTCAATGCAGCCTTAACACGCTGCGGAAGTCTTATGTTAATACTACCCTCGCCGATTCGTATATATATGACGCCATGAGGGGTGGGTATACTGCCCTGTAGCGTACTAAACTGACCGTATGCGGGGTGTATACGCACCGTCTCAAACCCGGGTGTCAGCGGGGTTACTCCCAGAATATACCTCCCCAGCAGCGGGGCAATCCCGGCAGACCATCCGTGACAGTTACTGCCAACAGGGTTTTCGAGCACATTCTGCATCCTCTGATAGTCGAGCTTCTCCCAACAGGTAACGGCATTGTGCTCAACCATAGTCCCCCAGAAACGGTCAGATAAATCCCATGCCTCCTTGAACGCTCCCGCCTCCATCAACCCGGCTATTACATAATAATGCATAAATCCGGCGATCGGATAATCTGCCTGCGGGTTTTCATTTAGGGCTTTAACGAGCAAGCTATATCTGCTCTCTTCCGCAATGCCTGTCAATATTGCAAAGGCATTGGTGTGAAGGCTTAGCCTGTCCGGATCATCCGCGTTATCGGTAAACAGCGGGTACGCATCAAAATGGGTTAGTATATGCTTTTTTACCACTTCGCTCAAATGTAAAAAACGTTCTCGATTGGGCTTATTGAGCTCGATAGAAAGCTTATACATAGACAAAAAGCCCTCATAAAGCTGCATGAGAAATGTACCCTCCACAGCCCTCCAGGTGTCCTTTACCTGTAGGTTTTCGTCCGTAATAACCTTTGAGAGATCGACCGATACACCGCTCTGACCGAGCATCCCCGACAGATATTCGCATAACCGCTCCAAACAAGCCCACAGCAGTAGCGGGAGGGATTTATCACCTGTAAACATCAGATATTCATAGACAGCAGAGATATAATCGGTACAGTAGTTAAGAAGCACCCAGTTCTTTATCCCAGAAGTGACCCTAGGCATATAATCTATATAGTCTGGATGCTGGTGTCCGCCGCCGTATACTGCGCACGACGGGAGACTTCCGTCGGCAAACTGGCATTTTGCTATGCGCTTGAGCGATTCGGCGGCTAGGGTACTATCCCCGAACAGGTAGTAGTTGCAGATTAGCTGAACCCTCAAATCGCCAATCCACAAGAGACCGTCTCGCTTTACCCCATCCTCATAAAAGCGCTGCATACAGAGCTTTGTCGTTTCCCCTGCTATTTTATAGTATGTATTTATCCTGTCTGTTTCACATATGAAGCTGCCGGAGGGTATTACCGGATAGTGCCGGTGCTTCACATACAATCCGCTTATTTTTGTTTCGGATAAGCCTTTTATTGTAACCTTTATGAAGCGAAAGGCTCTCCTGCCGGAGCTCTGGAACTCCTGCGGTTCTGACACCGCTACAAACCTGTCCCGCGGATAAACATAGTAGGGCAGCTCAAAATGGGAGTCGGCGAACAGCCCGTCGTAGGTTTCGCTGTAGAGGATGTCTATCTCCGCTTCGCTTCCCGCTAGGGTGATATAAAGGTCGCCGACACACTCCCGGCCAAAGTCTGCGGCAAAGCAGCCAGAACCCAGAGAAACGGCGGTCTTATTAGGTTCAAGCAGCATAAATGGGGATAATATACGGTCACAGCTGACGATATCACATGGATATACCGTTTCCTCGGTAAGCTCTATGTCCTCTAGCTCATAGTCATAAATATACGGGCAGAGCTCATCACTCAAGTATTTCACTCCTTTATTACAGTAAACTCTAGGCTTATACCGTCCCCCGACGGGTTTTCTATACAAAGCTCTGTATCGGAGAACACCTGTCTCCATACATTGGGGAAGCCTGTAAACCTTGTTATCGTCTCTCTTATGACCGCCTGTTCCAGATCGTTTGTGACAATCCACTGTCCGTTGCCGTCCCTCCTAGACTTGGACAGTTCAGGGGGCAGCAGCCAGTCAAAGGCTATACACGTAGCGCCATCCCTTACACAACGCTCCACCGCTTTTAAGCAACGGGCAGACATCCTACTCCCTGCCAGAACAATCAGCTTTACCCCCGCCAGCTCCCTTTCCCCCGCTTGCTCGTCAAAAACAATGACATTGTTGAGCGGATGAAATAGGGTGTGCGTTTTAGTCTCCCTGTCCCTGCCGACACCGTCAGGTAACGGTAGTGCAGCTAGGGTGTGCTCGTTTCGGACATAGTGCCCTGCATGGGACGAAAACTGCGGGGCGAAGAAGGTAATGCCGTTTATCGGAATGGTGCCGTGGCTTAACGCATGAAACACATGAAAAGCACTGGCGGATGAGGGGGTAACCGAGAGCTCTGTGTTGCCGTAGAGACAGTCGTCCATCCCCCATGCCGAATCATCCGAGCGAACCAGCGCGATATCCGGTCTTGCGTCCCTATGGGAATACGTGAGCCGGTGGGCAGGCACAAAATCCTTGACAAACCGCTCCAGCACATCGCCGAACTCGGTCTGATTAAATCTACTGTCCTTGAAGTGTGCTAAGATGTCAATATTCTCCACATACATCATATCAGGGGACATGAGATAAGCGAGCTCTAGCGCGGACTGAAACTCCCGTGGTGAGTGTCCGGGGAAGCCCCAGACGCGTGTAAACCATGCGCCTACATCCTGACCCCATAGGTCAACGCAGATCGAGAGTTTACGGTTATACTGCCTGCAAGCCCCTAGCGCCGTCGCCAGCTGAACCGATTGAAACTCCTCTTTTAAGAGCTTTGGACAGGGATTCATGCCGCCCCTCGCAAAGGTATGGTACATGACGGGAAAGACCTGCTCGCTGTAGAGCGAAGCACCTCTGCACGCTTCAACATGAGCCCTGACGGCTTTTGCTACACTCCGTTCGCTCTCCTCCAGCGATAGCCCGGAGGTGTCCGCCCATTGGTAGTATTTGTTACCTTTACATTCAGCATGATAATCGGTGTACATGGACGGATGAAGCTGCAGATGCTCGGTTTCGTCGTATACTAGCCCCAGAAAGCCCTTACTCTGCTGTGCCTTTTCTATACACCTGTGCGGCACATCGTATCTGTTACACAATCCGTGAAACGCACCATTGATGTTCCCATACTCGTTGCCTAAGAGGTAGTAAAGACCGGAGGTGCTTATGCTCTCTATAAACTTTAGTATCTCCTCCTCGTCCGGCACAACATGATGGAGGTATAGGTTGAGCCCCAATGCCTTTATGTAAGAAACCATCTCCTCAGGTGAGGGGCCGGGGCGGTCTTGTGATAAAAAAGGGCGCCCCTCCCCTGTTCGCATAATCTGTGCCGAGCGTTCCTTGTGCCACGGATCATCAAAGCCTATGACACTGCCCTGTACTCCTATAAGCGGATTATAATCCAATTCTGTTCCTCCTAAACTCTAGTGCCCCAATGCGGAACGCTCCCCAGTATCTCATTCATCTCCTGCTCGTTTTTGCAGGGTATGTGCAGAAATATCCTGTCGGGGGATAATTCCCGCATTAGCTTTTGTGCCCTTTTCCCATCTTCGCACGAAATAAATATACCCTTACCCGCCGATTGTATCTTCTTATATAAAGGCAGCCAGCATAAATCCGTCGCATCCGCCGCGCCTGCACCGGGAACCCACTGTACTGCATCGAGCTTGTCTATTGATAAGAGCATATCCAGATGTCTTACTGCGTCTTTGCCGTCCAGATGGTAGATAGAGTGCGAGAGCTGTTTGCATTGCAACTCTAATGAAGGCAGCACGAACTGCTCAAACTGTGCGGGAGAGAGCATGGCGGAGAAATCACACTGTAAAATATAGTAATCCGAGGGACACCATAACGGCAGCCATGTCGTAGTCCCCTGTTGATACGTTACTACCTCCTCACGCAGAGCGGAGTACATTTTTATCCAAGCATCATCAATGAGCTTTATTAGCCTATGCACCTCATCGGGGTTATCCATTAGGTCAAAGAGCAGTGCTTCAGAGCCGCGCAGGGCCGCTGCTATATCCAAGGTGCCACCCAAATCGGTGATAGAGGTATAGTACCTCCCATTCGAGCTTGAAGCAAAGAAACGGGTATGTTCAGACACCAAACGCCACATGGGTGTACTTCGGTCAAAGCTTAATTCTTCGAGCTGTGACCACTCCTTGATTAAGGGGTCGCGGTCAAACCATACGGTGTGTTCGTCAGCCACATAGGATGAACCAAGGAAAGCGGCGGCAACCCCAGGACCGAAGTTCATAAATGCATTGGGCAGATACTCTCCTCCGAAGCTAGTTCTTTCTATATCGGCAATAAATCGAGCATATCTATAGTCCATATCAAACCACCTTTTGTTGTGGTCTGCTTCTGTATCTAGCTTTGATGGGGTGCAAGTCCATAGTCCGACGAGACAGCGCTCGGCTGCTTCGCCCTCCCAAAATGCGGTCAACCGCTTCTTTGCTTCGTCAAGCTTTATCATCCTGTTCCTCCTTTTGATTAATCTGTAAAAGCTTTCGGATATCCTCTGTGCTTTTGCGGGGCAGGCATATGTTAAACCGGGTCATACCCTGCTTGTTTTCTACCGAGAGCCCGTATGCCTCTCCGAATAAAAGCCTTATCCGGATATGTACATTTACAAGGCCGATGCTTGAGGTATCGTCACTGTCTGCACAATCGAGCTTGTCTCTTATTTCGCGGAGCTTTTCTTCCGTTATACCAACTCCGTTATCCGACACCTCAAACATCACACAGCTATCGGTCAGGTTGGCTTTCACAGTTATGACATTATCGTCCTTGTTCGGATTGTAGCCGTAGAGGACATAGTTTTCGAGAATAGGCTGCAGGATACCGCTTATCGTACCGTATTCGTTTACGCCTGGGTCGAGCACCCATTCGGCGGTTAAAAATCCGGCATAGCGGGCTAAGAAGATGTCTAGGTATGCGCGGCTGTAGGTTAGCTCCTCTCCCACGGTCACCACGCGTTTACCCTTGATGGTGCGGCGAAAGAGTGAGATAAGGGATTCAAGCATGACTGCACTGTCGCTATGTCCCTCTATCTCCAGACCCGAACGCACAATCTCCAGCGAATTATAGAGAAAGTGGGGATCAATCTGGCGTTCCAGAGCCTTTAGCTCTGCCGAACGCTGTTTTAATTCATAGACAATAACCCGCTCGATATACCCCTGCAGATTGTCACACATCTTATTAAAGCTCACCGCAATGCTGCTGAATTCATCATCACTTTGATCTAGAGGTATACGGTAGTTGAGGTTTGAGCTGACGACGGTGTTCATTGCTCTATTTATACCGGCTATCTTGTGCTTTGTTATGCGTGTAATAAACAAAAAGGCAGTACATACCAGAATGATACAGCCTGTTGCCATAAGATAAACAGTATCGGTCAGGTACCAGGCATTGTCATCTAAGCCCATGCCCGTACTCTCTACTAGGTAGGTAAGCTCGCCTTGATTGTCAAACCACAACTGCAATGAATCCTTATCGGCAACGATCTGATTTTTCATATCAGTAATATTTTTGTTGATACCCATGTCTCTGTCGGTCGAATAAATAAGTCTTTCCGTCCGCCCAAAGACAAACAGCCTGCGCTTCTGCCAGCCATAGTCGGAGAATGCATTATCCAAAAAATCAGTTTTATAGACAAACCCCATTCTTCCGTCGGTTATGCTTCTAAAACCATACATATATGTGTTCATCATCACAAGCATGGGACGCGGTGCGTTCTTATAGAAGATATCCGCATTGGACACACTAAATATGGGCTCATTCTTATTCTCGGCACATAATGTCCCCAAAAGCTCATGGACAGTGAATATACCAAGATTTATGTTATAGTAGTATGTCATACTGCCGTTGTAAAAGAGAATACCCTCGAGATTGGTATAGCGGTCGGTTATCCTTTCGAGCTCATCAATAAACAGCTTCATCTCGTAACCGCCCTCGGGGAACATGAAGTCATCATAAAAAAAGGCAGACAACCATTCACATAAGCCTTGATTCTTATATATCTGCTCAAGCATAGACAGATTGTCACTAAACCGTTGTTTAAAGCTCAAATCTATAGATGTGACAGCCTGCTCACAAGCAACCCTGCGGCTGTCCTCCAACATACGCATAGAGGCAAAACGGCTGAAGGCTGTTATAATTATTACAGACAATAACACCATAACAGCAATAACCGTGATAATCTTCTGAAAGAAGCCGATATGCCGAACTTTAAGCGGTCTCATATAACCTCCGCAAAACGCCTGTTTATTTGTATCAAAGATATTATACATCATGCGGAGTAGTTTGTATACTATCTTTAAACTGCGGGGAACGGTAATACCGTTCCCCGCCTCTTTTATTTTACATTGACCTGTGTATATGTCCCAGCATTCTTCTTAGCTGCTTCCAGCTCGGTTTTTGCCCACTCAAAGGACTGATCGGAGCCTACCGCTTTTGCCTTTTGTATAAGCTCTGCCTTTAAAACCGCAAACTCATCGGGGTTCTTCGCATAAACCATCTTCCATGAGTATTCCTTTGTCAGCTCCGAAAGCTTCTGCTGTACGACCTTAATATCATCGGGGGGAGAGCTTGCCATGTAGGGGATACCATCATTTTGAACCTTCTTGATACCCAGCTTCTCTGCATACCCATACGCACCGGTTATACCGTTCTCCGAGAGCCATTCCTGTACGCTCGGCAATGCCGTCGCCTTCATAACCTGGCTCCACCCCTGATAGGATATCGCCTCCCCGGTTCTGGGGTCGGTATTCCATATACCTAAAACCGTAAGCGGTTCATATATGCCGATATACTTGACTGTGGGGTCGCTGTTCTTGATTTTTTCAAGCACAGCTTCTGTATACTGTGCCTTACCGTCAACAATATCCCAGTCTATGCCCTGTACGCCATTAAAGAGCTGTGAGGTTCCCTCGACGGTGGCAGCATAGTTTAAAAGCTTAAATATGCGGTCTGCGTATTTTGTCTTGCTGCCTATCGCCCAGACAAACTCGCGTCCTATGGCTGTTTCGGGCTGTAACATCAGCTTTGCGTCCTGTAGCGGGAATACCGGTACCATGGCTGCGTTCTCGTTCTTCTTTGTATAAGAACCGCTGTTGAAGCTGTCCGCCATCCAGCCCCAGAAGGCGGTCAAGAGCCGTCCTTCATCGAGCTTGGTGAGCACATTGTCGAACTTCTGGGTGATGGAGTCGGGGTCAAGGATACCCATCTGGTTGGCCTTGAAATAAAACTCCACTGCCTTTAGATATTCGCTGTTCTCATCGAACATGTCGCCTAGGGTCTTGGTGTCTTGATTGTATTCACTGAAAGCCAGCGTACCGTTGTCCTGACCGACATTCAGCCCCTTGTAGTTGAGCAGCGTCCAGTCGATCATTACCATGTCCTTTGCGTCCCAATCGCTCCAAAGGGTCAGTCCGTAGATGTTCTTGCCGTCATCCGTCTTAGGCTGCAAATCCTGCATCTGTTTGAGGATATCCAGCATCTGGTCATATGTATCAATCTTGGGGTTACCCAGTTGCTTCAACAGGTCATACCGGGTGTATAAAGCGAGGTGCACACCGTTGGTATAGGTCTGCTTGCCTATCTGATTAGTAATACCGTAGAGCTTTCCTGTAGAGTTGCTCACATTCTCGCGCATGTACCTAACCATGTCAGGCAGGTTCTCTGATATGTCCTTACCATGCTGCTCTAGTAGCTCCTCTAGCTCCATGACAAGCCCCGCCTGTATAGCCACCTCAAACTGCTTCTTATCCTTGAAGCAAACGAGGTCAGGCAGTGAACCGGAGGACATTTCGGCAGCAAGCTTTTCGTCAAACTTGTCTCCGAAGGACAAAAAGTCCATAGTAAGACCGAACTTCTTTTCAAAAATTTCCTTTGCAATACTGTCGTCGTAGATGCCGTTCATAGCACCTGCACCGGATAGTACCGTTATCTTCTCTGGGGTCAGTGCGGGTTCGGTCTCGGATGCAGCCTGTGATGATGCTGCTGTGTCCGCAGCCTTGCTTGAGGCTGCCGAGCTGGCTTGCGAGGATGGTGCTGAGCAGCCGGTTGCGTTTAGGATTAAAACGCAGATCAGACTTAGTAAAATGCTTGTGTGTAGAAGCTTTTTCATATGTACCTCCTTTAATCTATCGGATAAACACAGGGGAAAACCTGTGAAAACCTTTACCCTTTTATTGCCCCTAGCATGATACCCTTTGTAAAGTACTTCTGCATAAATGTATACACAAAGATGATAGGAAGA
>CAYSTR010000006.1:0-19994 GCA_964433745.1 uncultured Oscillospiraceae bacterium
CGAGAGGGTTACACACGTTCGCCCCGCCACCGGTTTAAAGCGAACAACAGGCGAGTTTAATGCGATTGGTACTGAAGAGCTAGAGACAAAGGAGCTAGAATTCCCCGATCCGACAACGCAAGAGCCTGCACAGGAGACCCTCAGTCAGGGAGAATACAGCGATTTTGACGATCTGCCTCCCCCGCGTGCAGACCTTAAATTTGGAAGCAACTATGACCTGTTCCGCCAGAATAAAAAGGACGGCAAGGGACGGAGAAGATAAAACCAAAGGGAGCAAAAAGTAATGGACTACAACCAGACATTGAATCTACCAAAAACCGAGTTCGAGATGCGGGCAAATCTACCCAAGCGCGAGCCCGATATGTTAAAGGAGATGTACCAGCAGCGCATATATGAGCAGCTTCTCGAGAAGAACAAGGATAAACCCCAATATGTACTGCATGACGGCCCTCCCTATGCAAACGGAGACATACATCTGGGCACCTCTATGAACAAGGTGCTAAAGGACATAGTACACCGCTACAAGAGCATGACCGGGTTTTGTTCACACTACATCCCGGGTTTTGACATGCACGGACTTCCCACCGAGCTTAAAGCCATGAAGAAGATGGGCGTAAAGCCCGACATGAAGCCCTTAGAGATTAGAGCACACTGTAAGGAGTTCGCCACAGGCTACATGAACAACCAGCGCGAACAGTTCAAGCGTCTGGGCGTTATAGGCGACTGGGATAATCCATACCTCACCTTAAACCCGCACTATGAGTCGAGACAGGTCGAGATATTCGGCACAATGGCGGAAAAGGGATACATCTATAAAGGGCTAAAGCCGGTCTACTGGTGTCCCAGCTGCCGCACGGCTCTTGCCGAGGCCGAGATAGAGTACAGCGAGGACGAATGCTTCTCTATATACGTAAAGTTCCCAGTCAAGTCAGGCAAGGAGAAGCTTTTACCCTTGGGTATTGACGGTGAGAACACATACTTTGTCATATGGACCACCACCACATGGACACTGCCGGGCAACATGGCCATATGCCTAGGTCCCGACATAGAATATACAGCCGTCACAGCCGGAAACGAGCGATACATTGTCGCCAAGGAGCTGGCAGAGTCCTCCATGAAAGCGGCGGGCATAACCGACTACACCCTGTCGGATGCTTCGGTGACAGGCAAAGAGCTGGAGCACATGACGGTCAGCCATCCGTTCCTTTCGCGTGAACCGGTGGTTATCGTCGGGGATCATGTCACGTTAGAGAGCGGAACAGGCTGCGTCCACACCGCACCCGGACACGGTGCAGAGGACTTTCAGGTTTGCGAGCACTACGGAATTGAGATAGTTGTGCCTGTAGACGATTTTGGTGTACTCACAGAGGATGCCGGACAGTTCGCAGGGCTTAAAACAGAGGCGTCTAATAAGGTCATATCAAAGCACCTGGAGGAGACAGGTCACCTCTTTGCCATAGAGAAGATTTCTCACCAGTACCCCCACTGCTGGCGCTGTCATGAGCCTATCATATTCAGAGCGACTAACCAGTGGTTCTGTTCCATCGGTGACTTTAAGCCGGAGGTTCTAAAGGCAATAAAGGACGTAAAATGGATACCCGGCTGGGGCGAGGACAGAATCACCTCCATGGTAAACGACCGTCAGGACTGGTGTATCTCCCGTCAGCGCACCTGGGGTGTACCCATCCCCGCGTTCTACTGTGACGACTGCGGGAAGTATCTTATTACAAAAGACACTATAGCCGCCGTTGCCGCCTTGTTTGACAAGGAGGGCTCGGACGCGTGGTTTAAATATGATGCGTCGGACATTCTTCCAAAGGGCACAAAATGCTCCTGCGGCGGTACGTCCTTTACAAAAGAAAAGGACATAATGGATGTCTGGTTCGATTCAGGCTCGTCCCATGCCTCTTGCTTAGAGGACAGAGGGCTTAAATGGCCCTGCGACCTCTATCTGGAGGGTTCGGATCAGTACCGCGGCTGGTTCCAGTCGTCACTTCTGACGGCGGTTGCTACACGCGGACAGGCACCCTATAAGGCAGTCTGTACCCACGGCTGGGTGGTGGACGATGAAAAGCGCAAGATGTCAAAGTCTGTGGGCAACGTCATCGACCCCCTCAAGGTGGTAGAGCAGTACGGCGCGGACGTTCTGCGTCTCTGGGTGTCCTCGTCGGACTATCATGCGGACGTGCATGTGTCCAATGACCTTTTAAAGCAGCTCTCAGAGGGCTACAGAAAGATAAGAAACACAGCACGGTTTATCCTGGGTAACCTCTACGACTTTAACCCCAACACCGATGCTGTGCCCGACTATAAGCTTTTCGAGATAGACAGATTTGCGCTCATGCGGTTTAACCAGCTCATAGAGCGGGTACGCGGTGCATATGAGGCGTTTGACTTCCACATAGTCTACCACACACTGCACAGCTTCTGCGTCGTAGACATGTCAAACTTCTACCTTGACATACTAAAGGACAGGCTCTATGTGGAGAATCCGTCCAGTGAAGCAAGAAGAAGCGCACAGACCGCCATGTGGCGTATACTGCGCGGACTGACACTGCTTCTCTCCCCGGTACTTGCGTTTACCAGCAACGAGATATGGCAAAGTCTCCCCAAGACTGACGGTGACGATACCACACACGTCATGTTCAACGAAATGCCCTCGTCCGAGCTTGCACCCGAACCCGCTGTCATGGCGAAATGGGAGCGTATAATCGCACTGCGCGAGGACGTGAACAAGGCGCTGGAGCTGTCCCGTGCGAGTAAGATCATAGGTGCTTCTCTGGAAGCCCATGTGACACTGTTTGCCGAGGGTGAGACCTATGACTTCCTCACATCCTGTGAGGACGAGCTTAAAGCCGTGTTCATCGTCTCGGATATGTCCTTTGTAAACGGTACTGGCGGCTCCTATCAGGGTGCGCTTGTGTCGGTGACGGTTGAGCCGGCGGCAGGTACAAAGTGCGAACGCTGTTGGAGCTATACCGCCGATGTGGGCAGCTCCGGCACACATCCCACCCTCTGCGGACGCTGCGCGGGTGTGGTCTCGGAGTAGCCTAATGAGAAGATTTACTGTAGCTTTCATATTCTGCCTTATTACGGCATTATTAAGTGCGTGTACCTCCACCTTTTACAATGACATGCAAAGCGCTACTCCTGTATCCTCCCCATCTCCCTCCTCCGAACCGGACAGTTCAGTTCTAGAGGGGGAGATGGAGGTCATAGGGCGCCCCTACCCGAACGTCACAGGCGAGACGGTGGATTCTAAGGATGAACGCATATACTTTACAAAATCAGATGTAAATCCCGGCACACTGGATGATTTGCAATCCTGGTACGATGCCATAAGAAAGATGTCGGAGGGTGCAAAAATACTCCTTTACAACCGCTCCGAGCAGACCGACACCCTAGCTGACAGCAGTGTGGATGGGATTCTAGGTGTGCTGTGCGGCGAGAGCGTAAAGCCCATGGAGGATCTAGGCGAGCGGCGCACCGACGGAGAGATACGCATAGCGGCATATGACCCAAACGGTATCCCCATTTTTCTCGTGTCGTATGACGGTGCGTGGCTCATTATCGAGATAGCACAGGATGGCAGACTGTTTGCTCTGGATGGTGCGGGTACGCGTCTTTCCGACCTGTTTATCCTCACGGACTTTGTCTGGCCGGATGCCAATGACCCTGTTAAGGGACTTCCCATGATAAGCGATATGAACACCGGAGCACAACGTTAGAAAAGATAGGAATAATATGACTACTCTATTAGCACTCCTCACCTCGGCGGTTGTCGCCATAGTCGACCAGCTGATAAAGCTCTGGGCTTTAAACAGCTTGTCCACAGTGTCCACCGTTCCGCTTATCGAGGGGGTTTTACACCTTACCTATGCGGAAAATACCGGTGCCTCATTCTCGATTCTTCAGGGGCAGCGCTGGTTTCTCATTACCGTCACGTCACTTATTGTCATCGCGGGGTTTTATCTTATCCTCTCAAAGCGGCTGACAAAGCCTGTCTACATCTGGTGCTCGGCGTTTATTCTGGGCGGCGGTATCGGCAACCTTATTGACCGCATATTTCGCGGCTTTGTCGTGGATTATGTGGACTTTCGCCTTATTAACTTCGCGGTATTCAACCTCGCGGACTCGTGTGTAGTGTGCGGGGTTATAGTCCTAATTGGCTATATGCTCCTGTTTGACCGGGAGTCTCTAATCGACAAGGAGAAAACCGCTTGAATGAACATATCCTCATAGCAGACGAATGTCAGCGTTTGGACAAGTGGCTGGGCACAGAGCTAGAGGAGTTTTCCCGCACGAACATACAGCGTCTTATCCTGGGAGGACATGTCCTCGTGGACGGACGCACGGTGCAGAAAAACTACAAGCTCACAGCGGGGCAGACCGTGACGGTCACGCCCCCGCCGCTAGTTCCCAGTGAAATTGTGCCGCAGAACATACCCCTCGATATTGTATTCGAGGACGAACACCTGTTGGTTGTCAATAAGGCAAAGGGCATGGTCGTGCATCCCGCACCCGGTAATCCCGACGGTACGCTTGTGAATGCTCTCCTTTATCACTGCCGCGGCACATTGTCCGGTATAAACGGTGACGAGCGTCCCGGCATTGTCCACCGCATTGACAAGGACACCTCCGGACTTCTCGTTGTGGCTAAAAGTGACACGGCACACGCAGGACTGTCCGAGCAGATAGCCGCCCATACCGTCACAAGACGCTACAGTGCGGTGATACACGGCACACTAAAGCCGACGGACGGCACGGTAAACGCTCCTATTGGGCGCGATGCGGCGCACAGAAAAAGACAGGCGGCAATGGCGGGCGGCAGACATGCCGTTACGCACTACACTACGATAGAACGCCTAAAGGGCTTCTCATATATTGAGCTCCGCTTAGAGACAGGGCGCACCCATCAGATACGCGTACATATGTCCATGTTAGGGCATCCGGTAGCAGGGGATACGCTGTACGGCTCACGCGGCACGCCCGACTATCTGGGCGGACAGTGTCTGCACGCTGAAAGACTGGGATTCATCCATCCGGTGACAGGGGAGGACATGCAGTTTTTTACCCCCCTACCCTCATACTTCACACGATTTCTTGACGAGGTAAAGGAGAATACATGACCGACCTATCTTCGCTTCTTCTCATATCCGATTTAGACGGTACACTGGTGGGACATGACTGGACAATCCCCAAGGTAAATATATACGCTATAAACCGCTTTAAGTCTTTGGGGGGACGGTTCTCGGTTGCCACAGGACGGACCATTACATTCTCACGTAAATTCTTCGATATGCTCCCGCCCATTGATATGCCGGTTATACTGGCTAACGGTGCAGTAATATACGATATAAACACGGATAAGACCCTATGGAGCGCAAGGCTTGACCAGCGCGCACCCGAGTATCTGTCCGAAATATATGAGCATTTCTCGGGTCTTGAGATAAACATCTGCGCCGAGGGGCATGACAAAATTTTTCTTATCTCGGAAAGTGATGAGATACTCCACCATGCAGACAAGACCTATCTTCCCTACGAGCGCATAGAAAAGATATCCGATGCACCAAAGGACTGGAATAAGGTGCTGGTCAAGTGCCCTTTAGACGAGCTTCCGCTGTTGGGGCAGTTTGTATTAGAGCAAGGATTTTCGGGCATTGATTTTGTCAGCAGCTCTTCTTATTTCTTTGAGTTTCTCCCCATGGGCGCAAACAAGGGCACGGCACTTGTGCAGCTGTGCGGTATGACCGGGATAGACATCGGGAATGTCTGCGCTATCGGGGATTACTATAACGATGTGGATATGCTAAAAACAGCGGGACTGTCTGCCTGTCCTAGGAATGCGCCGTCCGATGTGAAACAGTATTCGCAGGTAACGGTGTGCGAATGTGAGGATGGGGCTGTAGCGGAGTTTATCGACTGTATTATTGCGGGGCTTCGGGCGTGATGGGGAGTGTGATTGAATACCGAAAGGCTACCGCCGATGATATCCATGAACTTTTAAAGGTACGCATGGACTTTCTCATAAACGCCGGTAACATTAAAGGCGGGGATGAAAATGACGAGCTTATAGAAGCGAATCGAGATTACATCCTAAAATCGCTTGACAACGGAAGCTTTGTGCAATGGCTTGCGGTTGTTGACGGAAATATCATTGCTACCGGCAGTGTTACTATATATCTTCTGCCGCCCAATTCCAAGCGTCTAAACGGCAGGGTTTCCTATATCGGAAACATGTTTACATATCCGGAATACAGAAATAAGGGAATAGCAAGGCACATACTGTCCCTTTGCGTGGATTCGGCAAGGGAATTAGGGTGCTGTGAGGTGCTTTTAAACGCCACCGAGATGGGCAGACCTTTATATGAAAACTATGGATTTTTAAAATCTGACGATTCTATGTACCTATTTATTAAGTAAACTACAAACTGGGAGGAAATATATGGACAAGTTAATGCTGAAAAGAAAGGCGTGCGAGATTCGCAAGGGAGTAATCGAGGCGGTATACGCGGCAAAATCCGGACATCCGGGCGGCTCACTCTCGATTGCGGAGACGCTTTCCTACCTCTATTTTAATGAGATGCGCATAGATCCGAACAATCCGGGAGACGAGAACCGCGACAGGTTTGTCATGTCAAAGGGGCACTGCTCGCCGGGACTATATTCTGTTCTCGCGTTGCGGGGATATTTCCCCTATGAGGAGCTAAAGACCTTTAGAAAGCTAGGCTCACGTTTACAGGGTCACCCCGATATGAAGGGTACTCCGGGCGTGGACATGACCACCGGTTCACTGGGACTTGGCGTGTCGGCAGCCGTTGGTATGGCGCTGGCCGCAAAGCTTACGAGCAAGGACTTCCGCACATATGCCATTCTGGGCGACGGTGAGATAGAGGAGGGGCAGGTTTGGGAAGCTGCCATGTTCGCCGGTAATAAAAAGCTCGATAATCTCTGCCTTATAATTGACTTTAACGGACTACAGATAGACGGGAAGCTCTCAGAGGTCAACTCCCCCGAACCCATAGACAAGAAGTTTGAGGCGTTCGGCTTCAATGTCGTCAGCTCCTGCGCGCACTGCTTTACCGAGCTTGACGCAGCATTCGAGAACGCAAGAAGCGCAAAGGGCAAGCCGACCGTCATAATTATAAACAGCACCAAGGGCAAGGGCGTTTCATTTATGGAGAACGACCCCGCCTGGCACGGTGCAGCACCCAACGAGGAGCAGTATAATAAAGCCATGGCAGAACTTGATGCGGCTTTAGCGGCGCTTAACGCTTAGAAAAATATACCTGTCTAACGGAAGGAAGAGGATTTATGGCTGATATAAAAAAAGCAGCTACCCGGCAGAGCTACGGTGAGGCGCTCGTAGAGCTGGGAGCGGTAAACCAGAAGATATATGTAATCGACGCTGATTTAAGCAAGGCAACCATGACGGCGGGCTTTAAGAAAGCATTCCCCGACCGTTTTATCAATGCCGGTATCGCCGAGGGCAACATGGTCACCATGGCGGCAGGTATGGCTACAGCGGGGATTATTCCGTTTGCAAGCTCGTTTGCCATGTTTGCGGCGGGACGTGCCTATGAGCAGATAAGAAATGCCATCGGCTACCCTAAGCTCAACGTCAAGATATGCGCTACACATGCGGGGCTTTCTGTGGGTGAGGACGGCGCGACCCATCAGTGCTGCGAGGACATTGCCCTCATGCGCACTATCCCGGGTATGACCATACTCAACCCGGCAGATGATGCGGAGACAAAGGCGTGCATAAAGGCGGCAGCGGAGATGTATGGTCCTGTCTATGTGAGACTGGGCAGACTTCCTGTTCCCGCTATCAACGGCGAGGATTATAAGTTTGAGCTGGGCAAAGGTGTGACACTGCGCGAGGGCAAGGATGTTACGATTGTTGCCACAGGGCTTATGGTACATGAGGCTTTAAAGGCCTGCGAAATACTTGCACAAGAGGCGATAAATGCGCGTCTTATCAACATACACACCATAAAACCTATCGACCGCGGTATCATCATGAAGGCCGCAAGGGAGACAGGCGCTATCGTCACAGCGGAGGAGCACACCATCATGGGCGGGCTGGGTTCTGCTGTGTGCGATGTGGTGTGTGAGACCTGCCCTGTTCCTGTGCTTAAGGTGGGAGTAGAGGATGTTTACGGCTCGTCGGGACCTGCCGCCGAGGTACTGAAAGCTTACGGTCTGGATGCCGCCCATATAGCGGAAAAAGCAAAACAGGCTGTGGGCTTCAAGAGGTAACCCTATGATCAACATTGCTGTAATGGGACACGGCGTAGTAGGCTCGGGCGTGTGCGAGGTGTTTTACGAAAACCGCAGTCTCATTGAACGACATATCGGAAAGAGTATAGACATAAAATATGTCCTTGATATCAGGGATTTTAACGATGTGTCATATTCCGACAGATTTATAAAGGATTTTGATGTACTCTTAAACGATGAGGACGTTTCGGTTGTCGCCGAGGTTATGGGCGGGGTCACGTTTGCATACACCTACGTAAAGGCGTGTCTCAAGGCCGGAAAGAGTGTTGTCACGTCCAACAAACAGCTTGTGGCGGAGCACGGCGAGGAGCTTGTACGCCTTGCCCGCAAGCACAAGGTGAGCTTTCTGTTCGAGGGCAGTGTGGGCGGCGGTATGCCTGTCATTATGCCGCTCTACGAGGGACTGTCCGCCAACGCGGTAAACTCGATTGTCGGTATATTAAACGGAACGACCAACTTTATCCTCACCCGCATGATTAGCAAGGGGCTGTCGTTTGACGAGGCTTTGGCACTTGCCCAGTCCTTAGGATATGCCGAGCGCGACCCATCCAGTGACATTGAGGGCGACGATGCCTGCCGCAAGATAGCGATTCTCTCCTCCATAGCCTTCGGCGGACATGTCTCACCAAAAGATGTACGCACCGTTGGAATAAGCGCTGTAGAGGATACTGATATAGCCTACGCAAAGGCGATAGACTGCACTGTAAAGCTAATAGGACAGTCCATTAACGGCGAGCACCGCTATGTCTGGGTCGAGCCGTCATTTGTCCCGGAGGGTCACCGGCTGTTTGACGTTTCGGGCGTGTTCAACGGCATTCTCATTAACGGAAGTGCCGTGGGTGATGTTGTATTTGAGGGTATGGGTGCGGGGAAACGTCCCACTGCAAGCGCCGTGCTCTCGGATATCATGCTTGCCATAAAGGCAAAGCGCCGCCCTATCTCCCCCTACTGGGAGGGCAGTGTAACCCTGTCGGACTGCCGCGAGCTTGCCGGACGCTATTTTATCCGTATTAAGGACGGTAATGAAGCTATTCTTGCGCCGTATGGCGATATAAAGCGTATACATGTCCATGACGGCGAACAGGGGGTAATCATCCCCGACATTTGTCCCCTTGATATATTAAAAATGGGGGACGCAGTAGTATCCTATTACCGGATTGTGAATTGACAAAGGAAGATGCATGTTGTTTGAGCTTTGGTCCGACATACTGTCCGAAGCGCTCATAGATACATTAAAGCTTTTGCCTGTGCTGTTTCTGGCATATCTTCTCATTGAGTATCTGGAGCATTCCTCCGGGAACCGTCTCGTCCGGCTCCTTTTGGGGCGGTACGGGGCGTTTACCGGAGCGCTGTTCGGCGCTGTACCCCAGTGCGGCTTCTCGGTGGGGGCGGCTAACCTTTATGCGGCAGGAGCAGTGCCCTTGGGAACGCTCATAGCCGTGTTTATCTCCACTTCGGATGAGGCCATCCCTATCCTTGTGGGATATCCCGCACTTATTCCGTCGCTTTTGTTTATCGTTCTCTTTAAGATATGCTACGGTGCGGCGGCGGGAGCTTTAATAAATCTTTTTAGTAGGAAAAGAACACTCCCCCCGCCTAAAGAGGTGGAAAACCCTCATAAGGTCAGGGGGAATTTGTGGATATGTACGATAAAGCACACCCTAAGTGTAGCCTTATACCTGTTTATCGTTTCCGTTTTACTGCTTTTTGTTCTGGAGTATGCAGGGGAAGATTTTATCGTCGGCATACTGGGCGGCGGCGGGATTCTTCAGGTTCTGGCGGCCTCTTTAGTGGGGCTTATTCCGTCATGCGCCGCATCGGTAGTGCTCACAAGACTCTATGTCGAGGGGGCTTTGGGAATCGGCGCGCTTACGGCGGGGCTTTGCTCCGGCGCGGGTGTGGGTATGCTGGTGTTACTCCGATTCGCAAAGAAAAAGGACAATGTAAAGCTCATTGCCCTTTTGTTCGCCCTTAGTGTTGCCGCCGGACTGCTTATTAATCTCTTTATCCGCACATAATAGGGATTATTTACCCTGCTTTTTCTTTGCCTTTCTCTTCTTGGTGGAGAGTATAATCCATACAATAACCCCGGCAACTACTAACCAGAGTATAACATAAGGCAGGAAGTATACTACACTAATAATTGTATTCTGTAAAAATGAACCGAACGAGCGGAACGAGTCGGATAGTGCGACACCCATGCGCTCAAAAAAGCCCTTGGGTTCTATCTCTATGGGTGTGTAGTCCACCACCTCTGTAATGTTTACACGTACGGTGCAGTAGTTAATCTTGTTATCCAAGCCTTTGAGCGTACCGGTGTAGTATTCTATCTGGTAACGCACGGTGGACAGCCTGTCCTCCAACTGAATTATCTGCTCGATGTCCTCGGCGGACTTTAGAAGCTCTAAAAGACGCTCTTCTTGAATTTTAAGGGATTTAAGCCGCGTCTCGGCATCATAATATTCGCTCGACACATCCTCACCCGACTCCTCGCGGCTGTAGACGTTGCCCAATTGACCCAGATATAGAAGATATGCGGGGAGCTTATCTGTCGGTATGCGCATGGTGTAGTAGGCAAATCTGCTCTGATATGCAGGTTTTACTGTACTGCCCATTGTGCCCTGTACAGACGAGGACTGAACATACCCGCCGTAATCCGATACAGTCTTGTCAAGCTCGGATATAGCCGCGTCAAAATCCATGACCTCCATGCTTATGTTGGCGGTTCTTATAATCTTGCCGGTAGACGGCATATCGGGAGCACCGCCCCCCATGTCGGCCATCATCTTTTCCCCCTCATAAACTGCCTTGCCGGTGTCATAAGCGACTGCGGACGTCTGGGGGGAATATGCATCGGCAGTATTTTCATAAGCTGAGGGTGCAATAGAATTTTCATAATTTTTTGATGTTGCGCAACCGGTGAAAATCATCACCGTGAGAATAAACAGGGTAATTACGGTCAATACTTTTTTATACGGCATGATACCATCCCTTTCAAGCTCTTTATGTAAGTTAAACTAAGAATAAACGGTTTTTATTGGGTTAAAAATTTACATAATAAATAAACAATATACTTGACAAAACAATAATATGACAGTAATATGAATATAGTATGCGTGTTCGTGTTATATTTTTATTAAGCTACCCGCAGGGGGTAGTTTGGTTTTTACAGCCTTTTTTTAAAACTTGCCGGAATAGACAGTTCACACAAACAAAACACATTCCGGAACGGATACATACGAAAGGATGATTTGATGAAAAAAGAAATTACTGGAGGAAAACTACGTGGCAAAAGACAATAATCCCGGTGGAAACGAGCAGCGTCCGCGCAGACCGCAGACGGCGCACCGTCCTAACCAAAACCAAAACCAGAACCAAAACCAAAACTCCAATCCTAACAACAATGCAAGCGACACAAAGGACGTTAAAGTAAATAATGCACCGAGGCAGAGAAATAATGGGGGACAGAGAAACCAGAGACCTCCCCAGCAAAGACCGCAAAAGCCTAAAGCGGAGCAGAAAATAGCAGAGCCTGTCAAGACAGAGCAGAGACCGTCCGGGCGGCACAGGGGGCGTCCTCCCAAGGAGCAGAGAAAAACACCTGTCCGCATTATCCCGCTGGGAGGACTAGGCGAGATAGGCAAGAATCTGACTGTATACGAATGTGTAAACGATATGTTTATCGTGGACTGCGGTCTCTCCTTCCCGGACGATGAAATGCCGGGAATAGACATTGTAATCCCCGATTTCTCATACCTTGAAAAAAACCGCGACCGTCTAAGGGGCATTGTGCTCACACACGGTCACGAGGATCACATAGGCGGACTTCCCTACCTTTTAAAAATAATAAACCTCCCCATCTACGGCACAAAGCTGACACTGGCGCTTGTAGAGGGGAAGCTAAAGGAGCACGGACTGTTAGGGCGCGTACAATTAAACGTCCTAAAGCCGAGGGATACCGTAAAGCTCGGCTGTATGGCGGTGGAGCTTATCGGGGTCAACCATTCCATCCCCGATTCCGTGTCTCTGGCGATACACACCCCGGCGGGTGTCATCGTACAGACCGGCGACTTCAAGGTGGATTTTACCCCCATTGAGGGCAGTGTCATAGATCTTGCGAGGTTTGCGGAGCTGGGCAGTAAGGGCGTTTTAGCGCTGCTTGCCGATTCCACCAATGCAGAGCGTCCGGGCTGGACAACCTCCGAGCGCAAGGTGGGGGAGAGCTTCTCCCGGCTGTTTGCCAGAGCGGGCTCACGGCGTATTATAGTGGCGACATTCTCGTCTAACATTCACCGTGTGCAGCAGATAATAAACAATGCCGTGGAAACCGGACGCAAGGTGGCTATTTCGGGGCGCAGTATGGTCAATGTCGTAACGGTTGCGACGGAACTGGGATACCTTACCATACCGGACGGTGTGCTTATAGATATAGATGCCATAAACCGCTACTCAAACGACAGAATTGTCATCATCACCACAGGCAGTCAGGGCGAGTCCATGAGTGCGCTTACACGAATGGCAATGCGGGATCACCGCAAGGTCGAGATTACGATAAACGATTTTATCATCATCTCCGCCACCCCCATTCCCGGAAACGAGAAGCTGGTCACCCGCGTTGTAAACGAGCTCATGAAGCTGGGCGCAGAGGTCGTTCATGAGGCGATGTACGAGGTACACGTTTCGGGACACGCCTGTCAGGAGGAGCTAAAGCTTTTACAGGTGCTTGTGCGTCCCAAATTCTTCGTACCGGTACACGGCGAGCACCGCCATCTGGTCAAGAATGCGGGGCTTGCGGTGGACGTGGGTGTACCGCATGACAACATCATTATCCCCGAGATAGGTAATGTAATCGAGACAGACGGTGTAGATATGCGCGTCACGGGAGTAGTCCCGGCGGGCAGAACGCTGGTCGATGGACTGGGTGTGGGCGATGTGGGTGCTATTGTCCTGCGTGACCGTAAGCATCTGGCTCTTGACGGACTTATTGTCGTAGTCATGACCATAGACGGTGTGGACGGTCAGCTGGCGGCAGGACCCGATATCGTGTCCCGCGGATTCGTCTACGTGAGGGAGTCCGAGCAGCTCATGGACGACGCAAGAAATGTTGTCCGGCAGGTGTTAGACGACTGCTCCGAGCGGCAGATAAGGGAATGGGGCGGCATAAAGACCCGCGTCAAGGACGAGCTGTCCACCTTTATCTATCAAAAGACCAAGCGCAACCCCATGATTCTGCCTGTTATAATGGAAGTGTAAATCCGTTAATTGTAGATATATGAAGGTTTTATGATGAAAAAAAAGCTGGGATTATACGAGCCGATTTTCTATATTCTGCTTGCGACTAGTGTAGTGCTTGTCGTACCGTCATTCTTTATTGACATAAATGTGTTCTACATCGAGTGCGGTGTACTGCTTTTATCCCTTGGGATTGTCATATACAAGATGTGGCGTATCAAGCAGGAGATACAGTCCTTTTTGCAGGTCATGGGCGAGACCGTGAGCGTAGCGCAGAAGGACAGTCTGTTGCAGTTTCCCATTCCCGTTGTCGTCATATCCGATCTGGGTGAGATTTTGTGGTACAATGATCTCGCCCAGTCCGAGGTTCTGGGCGGAAAAGGGCTCTACGGCGTCAGTATCGGTCAGTATATCAAGCAGTTTGACCTTGAAACGGTATATGCATTGGGCGGCAAGGGGCTGGATATTGAATGCTCCGGCAAGCTCTACACCATATACGCCGTCAAGACCACAAAAAACGATCAGACGCTCTGTGTCTTGTACTTTGTGGACAACACCTACTACAAGCGCATAGACGACCTCTATAAAAAGACGCGCCCCTCGGTCATGCTCATAACGATAGATAACTATGACGAGCTTATGAAGAGTGACCGGGAGAGCGCACGCATCCAGGTCTCGGGGCAGATTGAGACAATCCTCGAGAGCTTCATGCAGAAGAACAACGGTCTCATGCGCAAGATGGACAGAGACCGCTATGTGGCGATAATCGAGGAGCAGCACATGCGCACCCTCATTGAGGAGCGCTTCCCGCTTTTAGACAGCGTTCGGGCACTAAACGTTCCCGGACACGTCCCGGTCACCTTTTCCATAGGCATAGGGCGCGGTGCGGACACGCTAAAGGAGTGCGACCAGATGGCTCGTCAGGCGCTGGACATGGCGTTAGGGCGCGGCGGCGATCAGGCGGCAGTGCGCACCGGGGCGGGCTTCGAGTTCTACGGCGGCGTATCCCGCGCCATTGAGAAGCGCACCAAGGTAAAGACCCGCACAGTGGCAACCGCACTAAAGGAGCTAATCGAGCAGAGCGATCGGGTGCTTATTATGGGGCACCGCTTTGCCGATCTGGACTGTATGGGTGCTGCCATCGGGCTTGCAGGGGGCGTAGAGCTTCTGGGTAAGAAGCCCTTAATTGTCGTGAACGCCGTAAAAAATCTTTGCGGTCCTTTGATGGAGCGCATGAGCGAGAGCTACACCGAGCTGTTTATCGAGCCGGAGCATTCGTTATCGCTCATTACACCCAAAACGCTTTTAATTATTGTGGATACACACATGACTACGATTCTGGAATCTCTGGCGGTCTACAAGCAGGCGCAGAACATCGTGGTAATCGACCACCACCGCAAGATGGTGGGGCACATAGACAACGCCGTCATCTTCTATCATGAGCCCTTTGCCTCCTCCACCTCCGAGATGGTGGCAGAGCTCCTGCCATATCTCGACAACCGCGAGACGGTGGGACGGCTTCACGCCGAGGCAATGCTGTCGGGTATCATGCTCGACACCCGAAACTTTGTCATAAAGACAGGGGTACGCACCTTTGAAGCGGCGGGATATCTAAGACAGCTAGGCGCGGACACCGTAGAGGTGAGACGGTTATTTTCAAGCACCATGGACGATTATCAGAGAAAATCCCGCATAGTGGCGACAGCGGAGGTGTACCGCGGCTGTGCCATAGCCACAGCGGAGGGCTCGGCAGACGAGCTGCGGGTGGTAGCCCCCCAGGCGGCGGACGAGCTTCTGGGGATAAACAACGTAGATGCATCGTTTGTGCTCTATGACTACGGCGGCTCGGTATCCATATCGGGACGTTCATTAGGCTCGGTCAACGTGCAGATAATACTCGAAAAGCTGGGCGGCGGCGGTCACCACACCATGGCAGGGGCGCAGATAGGGGGAGCAACCCCCGAAGCAGCGCGTCAAAAGCTGCTGGAGGCCATTGACGAGTTTTTCGATTTGAAGAAAGGAACATAGATAGTATGCAGGTTGTTTTATTAGAGGATGTCAAGGGTTCGGGCAAGAAAGGCGAGGTTATTAACGTTTCGGACGGATACGCGAGGAACTTTCTGTTTCCGAAAAAGCTTGCTAAGGTAGCCGATGCCGCGACACTAAACGAGATAAAGGTAAAGGAAGCGGCGAAAAAGCGGCAGGAGGAAAAGGAACGTCAGGCGGCGGCGGATGCGGCGAAATCCCTTTCCGGCAAGACCGTGCGGCTTCATGCCAGAGCGGGTGAGAGCGGCAAGCTGTTTGGCGCGGTGACCACAAAGGAGATAAGTGACGGTCTAAAGGAGCAGTACGGCGTGGAGATAGACAAGCGCGCCATTTCTTTAGACAGCGAGATTCGCTCGTTTGGCTCATTCTCGGCACATCTAAAGCTCTATGCGGGCATAGACGCGACTATAACGGTAGTCGTAAACGAATAGTTAAGGATTTGATTTTACCTTGGAGATTTATGACAGCGCGGGTCTATCCGAGCTAAACCTCCCTGTGAGCATCGAGGCGGAGCAGTCGGTATTGGGGGCAATCCTCATAGAATCCTCCTGCCTTATGACCGCTATGGAGTACCTAAAGCCCGACAGCTTCTACCGCTCGGTCAACCGCGTCATATTTACCGCCATGCTCTCTCTTTTTGCCTCCGGGCGCGCCGTAGACTTTGTCACGGTGCTGGAGCTTGTAAAGACGGACGAGGTGTTCGAGAACGAGCAGGGCGCGAAAACCTACTTAATAAACCTTATGGAGATTGTGCCCAGTGTCTCGAACATTGAGCACTATCTGCGTATTGTAAAGGACAAGCACTATCTGCGCTCCCTCTCTTTAGCCGCCCGCGAGATAATAGAGGATACAAGCGGCGGGGAAGAGGCATCGGTGGTTCTAGACCGGGCAGAGCAGCGTATTTATGACATACGTCAGGGACGCGAAACCTCCGGGCTAAAAAGCATAAAAGAGCTTATCATCTCGGCTTACGACAGACTGCAGCGCATGTCTGCTCTGGGGGGCGATGAGTTTCTCGGCATCAGCACCGGATTTCGGGATTTGGATAGGTATCTGCACGGGCTTAACGGCTCGGATTTAGTGCTCATAGCGGGGCGCCCCGGTATGGGTAAGACTACATTTGCCGTCAACATAGCGGAAAAGGTGGCGCAAAGAGGAAAAAAGGTGGCTATATTCACGCTTGAGATGTCGGGGGAGCAGATTGTCATGAAGCTTCTCTCGGACAGAGCGGGAATAAACAGTCAGAGCTTTCGCACAGGACGGTTAGAGGGCGGCGAGTGGGTCACACTGGCAAGAACCGCACAGGAGCTGTCGGAAAACAAGATATTTGTGGACGACAGCGCAGGAATCTCCGTCCCCGAAATGAAAGCCAAGCTTAGGCGTATGCAGGGGCTTGACCTTGTGGTTATAGACTATCTGCAGCTCATGACCTCGGGCGGGCGAAAGACCGATAACCGTGTACAGGAGGTCTCCGAGATTACAAGAGGACTAAAGATAATGGCAAAGGAGCTGGATGTGCCGATTATCACCTGTTCGCAGCTATCCCGCGGACCGGAGGGCAGACAGGATCACCGTCCCGCTCTCTCAGATCTACGTGAATCCGGCTCAATCGAGCAGGATGCGGACATTGTTATGCTTCTATACCGTCCCGCCTATTATGATCAAGACAATGCCGACCGCTATGTCGCCGAATGTATAATAGCAAAGAACCGTCACGGTGAAACGGGTACAGTTCCCCTTGCCTGGAATGGACAGTACTCCCGCTTCTCCGATTTGGAGCAGTCAAGAAATGATTACTAAGGTCACTCAAACAATTAAATCACTAGGCCTAGTCCCCCCAGGAGCACACATTACAGTGGGGGTGTCGGGCGGCGCGGACTCAATGGCGCTTCTTAATGTGCTGTTGTCACTTCGAGAGGAGCTTTTTATAAAGAGCATATCGGTCTGCCATATAAACCACCTTCTGCGCGGCGATGATTCCGATAGTGACGAGGCATTTGTCGCGGACTACTGCCGCAAACGCGGTATAGACTGCCATATCCTCCGCACGGATATAAAGGCCGCGGCAAAAAAGCGGGGTATATCGACAGAGGAAGCGGGCAGACAGGAACGCTACGCCTTTTTTGAAAGTCATGCGGGAGACCTAATCGCTACAGCACACACATTGTCAGACAGTGCAGAGACGCTTCTCTTTAACCTCACACGCGGTACAGGGCTGGGCGGACTGTGCGGTATACCGGTAAAAAGGGGTAACATTATCCGTCCGCTCATACACATCACCCGTGCCGAGATAGAGGAGTACTGCAAGAAACACGAAATCCCCTTTGTTACGGATAAAACAAACCTTGACGACAAGTACTCGCGAAACCGTATCCGCAATAACGTCATCCCGGAGCTTACCGCCATAAACCCCGCATTCCTCCGCACCGCCGACAGCTTCACAAGCCTCATGGCAGACGAGAATGATTACCTTATCAGCCAATCCGACAGTCTTGTAAAGAGCGCGGACAGGGGAGACGGATATGACATCCTCACCCTGTCGGGCGCACATGCGGCAATAAGGCGGCGGGCTATCATGACAATATGCGGCGGAACTGACCACAAGCGGCTCTCTCTTATTGAGGAGACAGTGCTGTCGGGCAGGGGAGCGGTCATGCTCTCACCCCACCGTATAGTTAAGGTGCAGGGCGGGAGACTTTCGGTGGGGGATGCGATAAAAGAAAAGTCACAGGAGGCGCCCGAATTTATGCATAACCTCACGCTTGGTGACGAGAATATAGACACACCGGCGGGACGGCTTGTAATAAAGAAAATAAACTGTAAACTTTTAGAAAAATATAATCGAAACCACTTAAAAAATATTTTGGATTGTGATATGATAAAGGGAACGGCGGCGGTACGCTCAAGACATCCCTCCGACCGCATAAAACAGGCGGGGCGCGGAGTGGGAAAAAGCCTAAAAAAGCTCATGAACGAAGCCAACATCCCCCCCGAACACCGAGGAAGCATCCCAGTCATAGCAGACGACGAGGGCGTAATCTGGGTAATGGGCTTCGGCTGTGATGAGCGTGTCCGGGTGACCGAAAAAACCGAGAGAGCGATACGGATTTTTAGCTTTTAGTTTTTCACTTATAATAGTGGGGTTTTTATGAAAAATGATATTAAAAGAGTCCTCCTGTCCGAGGAGGAGATTCGAGATAGGGTCAACGAGCTAGGAGCTATTATTCGTTCGGACTATGCCGGAAAGAAGCTTCTTTTGGTCAGTGTGCTTAAGGGTTCGTTTGTATTTATGGCTGACCTTGTCCGAGCTATCGGGATTGATGCGCGCATTGATTTTATGTCGGTTTCGAGCTACGGTGCAGGTGTAAAAACCAGCGGAGTGGTTAAGATAATAAAAGACCTGGACATCAATATTGCAGGGTATGATGTGCTTGTGGTGGAGGATATTCTCGACTCGGGCATGACCCTTTCATATATAAAAGAGCTGCTTTTGGCACGCGAACCCGCCAGTATCCGCCTAATCACACTTTTAGATAAACCCGAGCGCAGAACCGCGCCGGTTGCAGCAGACTATGTGGGGTTTGATATAGAGGATGAGTTTGTCGTCGGATACGGGCTTGACTACAATGAACGTTACAGGGGGCTGCCATTCATAGGAGTGCTTGACCCCGTCATATATACAGGAGAACAAAAAGGAGTGACATCGGTTGCAGGGTAAAAGAACCAGAAATATCATCATATATATTATACTAGTAATCATTCTATTCATGTTCGCGTCGTTTCTCATGACGAGCGGACAGGAGACCGCCCGCCGGTACGACAGTATCGTAGAGCTGTTTGAGCAGAATAAGGTCAAGAGCTACACGGTCGATCTAGGCTCGGGTGACCTTGAAATTATCCTAAGAGACGAGCAAAAGCCCATCCGCTACAGACTGCCGAATGTAGGGCTGTTTCTGGAGGATACCCGCGAGATTGTTAAGGAATACAACGCGGCGCATCAGAGCGATAAGATAGGCTACGACTACAAGCGCCCGGTTGATACGCCGTGGTGGCTGAGTCTTTTACCCTCACTGCTCCTCATAGTGCTTATGGTTGTGTTCTGGTTCATCATCATGCGCCAGACCTCCGGCGGCGGCGGCAAGGTTATGGGCTTTGGTAAGGCGAAGGTAAAGCCGCAGAATCCCGACGACAAGAAAAAGACCACCTTTGCCGATGTGGCAGGTGCGGACGAGGAAAAAGAGGAGCTTAAAGAGATTGTCGAGTTTCTCAAATCCCCTAAAAAGTTTAATGAACTGGGTGCGCGTATCCCCAAGGGCGTTCTGCTTCTGGGACCTCCCGGTACAGGAAAGACGCTTCTGGCTCGTGCCGTTGCGGGGGAGGCGGGTGTACCGTTCTTCTCGATCTCCGGCTCGGACTTTGTTGAAATGTTCGTG
>CAYSTR010000007.1:0-18759 GCA_964433745.1 uncultured Oscillospiraceae bacterium
AAAGCACCGTTTTAGTACCCGAAGTACCCAGGTCAACGCCTATTAAATATTGCATAACCGCACCCCTTTGTTTTTTAGTATTTTTTCTTAATATACCATATTTTAATCACAAAAGCAATATGGAAATTACCAAAATAAACATTTAGCACCTACACACAATAATATCACAATCTGTTATAAAAAGGATGAAAAAAATGAAGCGGATTATAGCCCTTGGGCTTTCTATATTAATATGTCTTGCGGCGGCTGTTCCTGTATTTGCAGAGGGGCTGCCCGAAAAGGACGAGCGGGTTTCGCTTGTCTATCTATACGGCGGGACGAATGAGCAGTACCGTGAGCTTATTAGAGGTGTGGAGGGGATAAACACCGTAAGCCCCGACTATTTTAATCTTGCGCCCGACGGAAGTCTATTTATCCCGCCCGCAAAGCAGGACACCGCCTTTGTGGACGATATGCACAGGCGGGACATTCTAGTCGTGCCCTATCTCTCGAACTACTGGAACAGGGAGCTGGGTGCGGCGGCTCTTTCCAATCGGGTAAAGCTTACGGCACAGCTTGCGGACATGGTAAACCGCTACGGCTTTGACGGCGTGAACATCGACATCGAAAACCAGACCGAGGAGTTTCGGGAGGCCTATACCGATTTTGTGCGTCTTCTAAAGGAGCAGCTTCCCGACAAGCTGGTGACGGTGGCTGTGGCGGCCAACCCCACAGGCGAGAAAACCGGATATGCCGCCTCGTATGACGATTTAGCACTGTCCGAGGTGAGTGACTATCTCATTCTCATGGCATATGACGAATCCTATCCGGGAGGACCGGCAGGGCCTGTCGCCTCTGCGCCATTTTTTGAAGCATCCATACAAAATGCCCTCAATGCGGGTGTGCCAAAGGATAAGCTGGTTGTGGGAATCCCCCTTTATGGGCGGTACTGGCGCATGGGGGATGCGGAGGGCGGCTTTGGGCTTACCGATGCGGATATACAGGGGCTAATCGACAACTACAGCTCACAGGTGCGCTACAGCTATCCCTTGCAGTCTGCCAATGCCATAGTCACGATAAAAGAGACAGATAAAAAGCCCACCGTATTAGGCGGGCGCATACTGCCGGAGGGGATATACAATATCTGGTATGACAACATAGAAGCGACAAACTTTAAGCTCCAGCGAATAGCCGAGCTGGGGCTTCGGGGTGTGGCGCGTTGGGCGCTCACGCCGGAGGGGGCATAGTGTGACCGTCCTTATCGGGGAGGGGATGCGGGAGTGCGTATATGGGCGGCTGCTCGTTTATGTATGCCTCCTCCGCATCCCTTTGTGCTTTCTTTAGCAGCTCGATTGCATCGGTGAGGGAATTAAACATCTGAAAATACAGCTTTTCGTAATCTGGCATTTATTATCACCTCATTATCATTATAAATCATATTGTGTTGATTGTAAAGTGCATTATTAAATTTTATCATCCATTTATTAATAATAAAATTCAAGTTACAATAATATGGGGGTATGATATGGATAGAAAATATTATGAAAATTACAGAAAATTAGGGTTAAATGTAGCTTACTACCGTAAGGATAGAGGATTTACACAAGCTGATTTAGCAGAGCAGATAGATGTGGATAATACAACCATTAGTAAAGTTGAAGTGGCAACTACAGGGGTTTCGTTGGATGTATTATTTAAGATTTGCGATGTTTTGGATGTACCAATTCAAAAACTATTTGAGTTTCGCGATTAAAATGGACAATGACTTTTATGAAAGCTACAGAAAACTGGGATTAAATATTGCTTATTATAGAAAAGACAGAGGGTATACACAGGAGAGACTTGCGGAGCTTTTAGATGTAGACCGGACAACCGTAAGCAAGATAGAGATTGCGGGTTCAGGTGTTTCGTTGGACGTAATCTTCAAGTTTTGTAAGCTTTTGGACGTACCCATTCATAAATTATTTGAGTTTCGCGATTAAAATGCGAAAAAATAAAATTTTTCCTTGACAAGCGGGAATATTATGGTATAATATGTAGATGGAAGCCCCTGATTACGGAACAATTTTATAGCTCCCAAGACGTATGGTGTCTTTAAGACATAATGGGGAAACCCGCCTGCCGAGGAGGTTAATATACCTAAAAGCTGTTGGCTTTTTTAGGTCTGTAACCCCCGCATGGCGCCGGGGGCTTATTCTTTTTACAGGAGGTGAAATGATTTGCCGAGTGCTAATGTACTGGAACAAAAGAAACAGATCGTAAGTGAGCTTGCGGACAAGCTAAAGGCTGCCACAGCCGGTGTGCTCGTTGACTATAAGGGCATTACCGTTGCAGACGACACAAAGCTGCGTACACAGCTGCGTGAAGCCGGTGTCGAGTATGCCGTCGTCAAGAATACTCTTTTACGCCGCGCCGCAGAGATAGCGGGTATTCCCGGATTAGACAGCGTACTCGAGGGCACAACCGCCCTTGCGTTATCCTCTGATCCTGTTGCCGCCGCTAAGATTCTGACCAAGTACGCCGAGGGCTCCAAGGGGAAGTTTACCGTCAAGGCCGGCTTCATCGAGGGACGCGTCATCGACGCTAGCGGTGTAGAGGCTCTAGGAAAGCTGCCGTCGAAAGAGGTGCTCATCGCTCAGGTTCTGGGTACTTTCAATGCGCCCATTACGGGTTTTGTCACGGTGCTAAACGCAAATATCCGCGGTTTAGCCGTGGCTCTCAATGCTATAGCGGAGAAGAAATCCGCATAAGCGCTTAAAAAAATATAATAATAATTTGGAGGAAAATAATAATGGCAAGCGAAAAAGTATTAAAGCTGATTGATGAAGTAAAGGCTCTTACGGTTCTGGAGCTGTCCGAGCTAGTACATGCTCTTGAGGATGAGTTTGGTGTATCCGCTGCTGCTCCTGCTGCTGTAGCTGTTGCTGCTCCTGCCGCTGCTGCTGCTCCCGCTGCTGAGGAGAAGACAGAGTTTGACGTAGTTCTCACCGCTTCGGGCGATAACAAGATGGCTGTTATCAAGATAGTCAAGGAAGTTACCGGCTTAGGTCTTAAAGAGTCCAAGGATTTAGTTGACAATGCACCCAAGACACTTAAAGAAGCTGTTCCCTCTTCTGAGGCTGAGGAGCTTGTAAAGAAGCTGGCTGAGGCTGGCGCTAAGGCTGAGATGAAGTAATTAAGAAAGCTTTTTTGCTTTCTTTAATGCCGGACGGCGATAAAAAAGCTGTAGACAGGGTGCGGGGATTTTTCCGTCTCCCTGTCTTCCGGCAGTATTTTTTGTTTCGGAGAGGTTTATGCGAAAGCTTACTATTATCGTGTTAGCCGTCATTATGGCGATAACGCTGCCCGCCTGTTCGGGTAGGATAAGCGATCCTGTCAAGGCTTACGAGCGCGTCTCGTCCGAGCTTTCTAAGCTTTCGTCATATAACTACTACACCGAGACCTTTTTAACCGCGACGGATGTCTACGGTACACCCGCTAAAAGCTTTTTTGTCTATGATTCCAACGTCACCAACCGGGATGGAGTAAGGACGGTGCTGTCCGACATATCCGAGGAGATAGAGGACGAATACTTCATCTATCAGACATATCTCTCGGGCAGTGACATATATATCGTCTATCCGGAGGACTATTTCCGATCGGAACAGCAGGACTATAACATGACCTACTGGTTCAAGGACGAGTTGTTTTTTGGCATTATAAACAAGGAAGCTATTATAAAGTCCGCCATAACCGACATAAGCGAGGGCTACAGGCTGACCATGAGCCTAGTCCCGCACATAAGCGGCGCTCCCATGATAGAGCTTAATCAAAAGGTCGGGGAGAAGCTGGTGTTTGATACGATAGACCTCACAATAGAGTATACTAAGGAGTATATCCCTCTGCGCTCGTCTCTTGAGATGACCTATCATTTCACCACCGGGACAGGGGATGTTGCCTATTCGGTGCTCAAGAAAACACTATTTTCTAAAATTGGAGGAATAGACCACATTGAAAAGCCGTTTTGATAACAGAGACGCATTAGTCACGATGGTGCGCGTTGCCGTCATAGCGGGGCTGTATACGGCGCTTACGCTCTGCCTTGCCCCCATAAGCTACGGCGGGGTGCAGATTCGTATAGCCGAAGCGCTGACCCTGCTTGCGGTGTTTTCCCGCCCCATGATTGCCGCTGTCACATTGGGGTGCTTTCTCTCAAACCTTATCGGCATGTTTCTGGGTGTGAATATCCTAGGCTTTGCTGATGTCATTTTCGGGACTTTAGCTACATTAGTTGCGGCTATGCTTACATATGCGCTTAGAAACGTCACCATTAAGCGGCTGCCGGTACTAGCCAGTCTGCCGCCTGTTATTATAAATGCCATAGTGATAGGGCTGGAGCTAAACATCATGCTCACAGGCTCGTATAATACTAGCGTATTTCTCATGAATGCGGCACAGGTGGGAGCGGGACAGGTAGCATCCTGCGTCGTTTTGGGTCTTATGCTTGTATCCTTTGTGAAGAACAAATCCTTAAAGCTTGAAAGGTTGTTTATCGGTGCATAAGGTATCAAGACTGGAGGTTCGTCCGGCATGGGACACTGTAGCGCCCGTCCGGCTGTGCTCATATCCCCATTTCGGCGGGGACAAGAAGCCCTACGCCCAGGCTCGTATGGTGTACGTTCCGGGTGAGGGGCTTATGTGTATGTTATACGCATTTGACGCCCACGATACCGTCTCGTCCGAGCGGTATGAGGGCTTTGATATATATAAGGACAGGGCGTTTACCATAGCGCTATCATGCGGGGAAAAGGTTTTTTATGCCGCGCTCTCCCCTCACGGATATGTCCACACCTTTGGGAGCGGTGCGAGCGGCTGTCAGGAGATTGCCGCATCCTCATTTTTTGCAGAGGACTTGCAGGGCGAGTACTGGGCGGTGCAGACGAAGCTCCCCGAATGCCTGTTTCCGGCAGTGCCCATGCCGGGCGAGCGCATTAAAATGAACCTCATTAAGACAAACGGCTCGATGGATGACCAACGCAGAGGATACCTCTTTACCGACATACACACACCATCCGAGTACGGCTTTGACTATATGGGTGAGATTGAGCTGACTAAAGGGTATTAATATGAATTGCCGTGCTGCTGCTTCCTAAAAAAGGAAGAGGGCACGGCATTTTTTATTATCTCACCGCAAGCATGAATATCTCCCGCATTTCGCTCTCCCCGACAGGGATATCACAGTTTAGCTTTCTTGTACCGCCGTAGCTGCACGCACTGACCAGTGCATCTATGTCGGGAGCGGGAATATCAAGGTCTGCAAAGCAAAGCGGCATGTCCAAGGACTTAAAATAGCGCTCTACAGCACATATCCCCTCCCGCGCCGCCTCCTCGTCCGACTGGGCGGTTATGTAAAACGCCTCTCTTGCCAGAAGCGCATAGCGGGAGGACTTATGTCTATAGAGATACTTCATATAGGCGGGGAGCATGACCGACAGTCCGGCGGCGTGTGCCACGTGGTCATATATGCCGCTGATGGCGTGCTCGAACTGGTGAACGTTGAGCATACAGTCGCGCCCCGCTCCGGTCAGGTCGTTGTGCGACAAGCTGCCCGCCCACATCAGTGTCGCCCTGGCTTCATAGTCGCGGGGGCTGTTCATAGCGGTACTACCGGCGGCGATAACCGAGCGAAGCAGCGCAAGCCCGATTCCGTCCGGCAGGGAGCAGGGTGCATCGTTCGAGAGAAAGCGGTCGATGGTGTGCATCATGATATCCACAATGCCGCAGGATGTCTGGAAGGGCGGGAGTGTGTAGGTAAGCTCCGGGTTCAGGATGGAGAAGAGCGGGCGGTGAAAATCCGAATTGTAGCCGCGCTTCTCTTTTAGCTCGTCATGGGACACAACGGCAGACGCGCTCATCTCGCTTCCCGCCGCCGCAATGGTGAGCACTACCCCCACAGGCAAGGCGGCAGTCGGCACTGCCTCCTTGCGGCAGAATGTCCATGTATCGGTGTCAGTAAGCGCACCGATGGCTATCTCCTTTGCGCTGTCAATGGCACTGCCGCCCCCAGCCGCTAAAACCAGCTCGATATTCTCCCGGCGGCAGAGCGCGATACCCTCCCTTATAAGCGAAAGCTTGGGATTGGGCTCGACACCTCCCAGTTCTACATAAGCTATACCGTACTCGTTGAGGGAGGAGATGATAGCGTCATATACTCCGTAGGTTCTAAGGCTCTGCCCGCCGTAGTGGAGCAGTATGCGGCGGTATCCGTAGCTTTTTATTATCCCGCCTACATTAAGGTGTGTGTCCTTGCCGAAAAACACCTTTGTGGGGGTGTAGAAGGTAAAGTTTTTCATGTTAGCTCCTTTGTATTTACAATCGTTATTATATATAGTATAATGTAAGCAATCGGATAAATCAAGAAAAAAGGAATGATTAATATGCACGATATGAACGCCGCAACCCGGATTGAGCGTGAGAACGCCTTAAAAGAGACCATGACATTGGAGCGAAACGGCAGTATCGCACCTCCAGAGCGTACTAAGTTTGTGAACAACCACATCCACACGACCTATTCGTTCTCACCCTACTCCCCCACTGCCGCCGCCTACTGTGCATACAGAGCGGGGCTTGAAACGGCGGGAATTATGGATCACGACTCGGTGTCGGGCGTAGAGGAATTTATTAAGGCGGGCGAAATAATCGGTATTCCTGTGACCGGCGGGTGCGAGCTGAGGGTGGACTTTAGCAAAACGCCTCTGGGGGGACGGCGCATAAATAATCCCGACCAGAAGGATATTACATATGTCGCCGCCCATGGTATTCCCCGAAACAAGCTTCCTGAGATAGACGCGTTTCTGGCACCCATCAGAAGAGAGCGCGGGGAGAGAAACCGCCGCATGACAGGCAATATAAACGCCCTCATGTCACAGTACGGTGTGACTATAGATTATGATAAGGACGTTTTGCCGCTGTCCATGGCGCATGAGGGCGGCTCTGTAACCGAGCGTCACCTTTTATATGCGCTGGGGCTTCGTATGATTTCGGTGTTCGGGAAGGGAGACAACATCGTCTCGCTTCTAACCGATAAGCTTGGTATGACGCTGCCGGACAAGATTCGTGCCTTTCTTTCGGATGCGGACAACAGCATGTATGAGTATGATTTACTGGGTGCTCTAAAGTCCGATTTGGTGGACAAGATATATGTTCCCGCCGACAGTGAGTGTCCCGATGTTAAGGATTATATCGCCATGACCAAGCGTGTGGGTGCTATCTCGGCATACCCTTATCTCGGCGATGTGGGAAGCTCGGTGACCGGCGATAAGAAAGCCCAGACCTTTGAGGATGCATATCTGGACGAGCTGTTCCCGGTGCTTGTGTCACTGGGCTTTGATGCCGTGACCTACATGCCCACACGCAATACGGCAGAGCAGCTATCCCGGGTTATTTCGCTCTGCGAAAAGCATAATCTATTCCAGATAAGCGGTGAGGATATAAACTCCCCGCGCCAGTCGTTCATCTGCCCTGCGCTTCTAAAGCCGCAGTTTGCGCACCTTTATACCTCCACATATGCTCTCATAGGGCATGAGCTGGCGGCAACAAGGGAGCTTTCCTCCGGCATGTTCTCTAAGGAGCAGAAACGCCAGTTCCCCGATATTGGGGAGCGTGTGCTGCAGTTTGCGGATATGAGCTAAAGAAGCTCTTGATTTTTTATCCCATATTCTAAAAAATTAAGATATTTTTGTTGAAAAATTATCAATCCTGTGTTATAATGGAAAAATAAACAAAATCATAAGGGGTTGTTTTTTTGAAGCGAGTGTACAATTTCTCGGCGGGTCCTGCTATGCTGCCCGAATCGGTGCTTGATCGCGCCGCATCGGAGATTATGGACTACAAAGGTTCGGGGCAGTCTGTTATGGAGATGTCTCACCGCTCGCCTGTCTATGAGGAGATCATATTCGGTTACGAGCAGAAGCTGCGCAGTACCATGAACATCCCGGATAACTACAAGGTTCTGTTCATTCAGGGCGGCGCGTCCATGCAGTTTGCCATGGTACCTATAAACCTCATGCGCGGCAGTAAACGCGCTGACTATGTGATTTCCGGGCAGTTCTCAAAAAAAGCGTATGACGAGGGCAAGAAGTTTGGCCAGGTCTCCGCTGTCGCTTCAAGCAAGGATGTTAACTTCTCGGCAATCCCCGCTCTCGAAAGCTCTAAGTTTGACCCGCAGGCGGATTATTTCCACATCTGCCAGAACAATACAATATACGGTACACGCTTTGCAGCTCTACCCGACACAGGTTCTGTCCCCCTAGTGGCGGACATGTCGTCCTGTATCCTCTCCGAGCCCTGCGATGTATCGAAGTACGGTCTTATATATGCCGGTGCGCAGAAGAATATGGGACCGTCGGGGCTGACCGTCGTTATTATCCGTGAGGATCTCATTGCAGACCTGCCCGAGAGTGTACCCACCATGCTTTCCTACAAGACATATTCTGAAAACCAGTCCATGTACAACACCCCGCCCACCTATTCCATATACATAGCCTCTCTGGTATTGGATTGGATTAATAATAACATCGGCGGATTGTCCAACATGAAAACCCATAACGAGAAGAAGTGCGGGTTATTGTACGACTATCTCGACAGCTCGTCCATGTTTAAGGGGACGGCAGATAAGGGAAGCCGCTCGCTCATGAACGTCACATTTGTGACCGGGGATGAGGGTTTAGACAAGAAATTTGCCAAGGAAGCGGATGCAGAGGGCTTTGTGAACCTTAAAGGTCACCGCTCTGTAGGAGGTATGCGCGCTTCCATCTACAACGCCATGCCCATAGAGGGCGTAAAGGCGCTTGTGGAGTTTATGAAAGAGTTTGAGAAAAGGAACGGGTGAGGGTTATGCCAAAGAAGATTGAGCTGCTCAACAAGATTGCCCCAGTTGGGCTTGAAATACTGGACGGTACGGCATACAGCTGCGGTGAGGGGCTGGATAACCCCGATGCGGTGCTTGTACGCTCTGCAAACATGCTGGACATGAGCTTTGCGCCCACGCTTAAATGTATCGCCCGCGCAGGTGCGGGGGTCAACAACATTCCGGTGGAGCGGTGCAGCGAGCAGGGTATTGTCGTGTTCAACACCCCCGGTGCCAATGCCAACGCCGTAAAAGAGCTGGTACTGGCGGGTATGCTTCTCTCCTCCCGCCTCATTGTGCCGTCGGTGGAATGGGTAAACACACTAAAGGGTAAGGGCGAGGCTGTCCCTGCCATGGTGGAAAAGGGCAAGTCTGACTTCACAGGCCCTGAGCTGGCGGGTAAGACCCTCGGTATTATCGGGCTTGGCGCTATCGGTGTGCTGATTGCCAATGCCGCTACACACCTGGACATGGAGGTGCTGGGCTTTGATCCGTACATTAAGGTTGAGAACGCCTGGAAGCTATCCCGCTCGGTCAAGCAGGCGGGGAGCTACAAGGAGATATACGAAAAGAGCGACTATATAACAATTCACGCACCTGTCACCCCCGAGACAAAGGGGCTTATAAACTCCGAGTCCATAAGCAGCATGAAAACCGGTGTGCGTATCCTCAACTTTGCCAGAGGTGATCTGGTGGTGAACGAGGACATAATAAAGGCACTGGAGAGCGGCAAAGTGAGCATGTATGTCACCGATTTTCCGTGCGATGAGCTTATCGGTGCTAAGAATGTGCTGTGTATCCCACATCTGGGTGCGTCCACACCCGAGAGTGAGGACAACTGCGCCATTATGGCGGCAGCACAGCTCAAGGATTTTCTCGAAAATGGCAACATAAAGAACTCGGTCAACTTCCCGGAGGCAGTAATGGCGCGCAGTACCGGTGTGCGAATCTGTCTCATACATAAAAACATCCCGAACATGCTTTCGCAGATTTCAAACGTGCTTGCGGGTGCGGGTGTGAACATCGAGAACATGCTCAACAAGTCCAAAAAGGATATGGCGTATACCATGGTGGACGTTGAGGGTGAGATTTCCAAGGAAATAAAGGACGGTCTGTCGGCTATTGACGGTGTTATCCGCGTTAGGGTAATATAGACTTTATAGTCAGTAAATATAAACCGGGCAGGGTGCGTGTGTTCACACGTTTTACCCTGCCCGGTGTTTTTTATAATGTACGCCCCAAGGTGTATGCCTGCTCTGTGAACCTTTCGATATTTTTGTTTCTGTTTCCGTCATTACCGTAACCGCGTGTCATTTCATCAAACACTATCATCTCGCAGGCATTTGCACGATTGTTCATCCTGTCGCCAATCATTATAGTTTTCATTGCTTCCAGCTGTATGGCTCTAACCTCGTCCTTTAGACTGCCGCCCATGGTGACGAGAAATAACGCTTTGTCTAGCTTTTTCATCGTTATTTTTCCGTAAGCAAAGCCGTATGTAAATATGCGCTGAAACCAGCCCACTAGCAGTGCGGGTGCCTCCGTCCAGAAGTCGGGATAGATGAACACGATAACATCGGCACTGTTTATCTTCTCCTGCTCTCTTATTACATCCTCCGGTAACGCTGCGGTATCGTCATATAATGCGTCCCTTAAATATTCACCTTCCGAAAATACCGGATTAAACTTCATTGCATATAAATCGGACATTATATATGTGTGCCCCGCTTCCTCTATACCCTTTATAAAAGCCTCCTTTACCTTATATGTGAAGCTTTGTGTGCTGGGATGGCAGTAAACTATAAAGATGTTCATACATTTGTCTCCTTTTTTATCATAGTCTCGTCTATTTCATACATGACCCTTGCGTAGTTTTCCTTAATTACATTACAGCTTATAAGATTTCCGGTCTTTTTATCTATACATTCCCGAAGTACCTTGCCGGTTCGGTACACATTATCCCCGCTTCTTATAAACTGCTCGTCCCTGGACTTTATATGATACGATACCTCCAATGGGTGCAGTGCCCTTATCTCTCCGCACAGATATTCATCAGTGGTGTATATAATAAGCTGAAAGGGCTGATCCCCATTATTCTTAAACTGATAATCAAGGTAGTTATACATAATGGATGTGCCTGTTCCAAAGGGAATCTGTCTGCCATAGTCGGGGAATAGATCCAGTCCGTCATGGTGGTGATGTTCGGTAATGTCAAGCGGGGTGTGCAGAATAAGCCAGTGAATAAGGTTTGTAAACTGGCACATGCCGCCGCCTACTCCGCTGCTGACGGTACTTCCCATTATCGTAAGACCGTCTTTATAGCCCTTTCGCCGTGTACATCTGCCCACAAGCTCCCAAAACGAAAAGGTTTCATCCGGCTTAATGATAATGCCTGATACCAAAGGAGCGGCAAGCCCCAGATTTACTGCCTTGTTTTCCTGCAGCTTCTGATTGACATTTCCCAGCTTGCGCCTAATGAGGGAGTTGTGCGCATATATGAGAACAGGCAGATGGTCCTTACTTATTTCCTTTGCAAAGCGTTTCATGGAGACGAGATTATGCAGTTTTCTCATTAAACAGCATTTAAACACAGAAATACAGTATGTAAAGCCGCAGATTTCACAAAAAAGCTTTCTTTTCATATTGCGAGGCTCATCTCTTATCTCCCCTTAATCCCATCCATGGTGCGCCGAAATAATATGTATGCGCCGTATTCAATGAGCGAAAGCAAAAACACACTCCGCAGAAAAATTTCTGCGCATTTACCTATGCTTCTATACTTTTTAAGATACATAAGCTTACTCTTATGGTACATGCGCTGCCGCTTTATTATACCCATCCCCGCCTTAACTGTCGCTCCGCCCTCGTAGTGCATGTAGCTCTCGCCGCCCAATATCACGCTTTTATATCCCCACTCTTTAAGCCTGTGCCCGACGACGCTCTCCTCCGAATATAGGAAAAATTCTGCGTCGTACATTCCAGAATTAATAAAGCGGTCGGTGTGAAATGCTACCAGTGACCCTGTTATGCAGTCCACAGGGCAGTATCCGCCCTTCTCATAGTGGCTTTTGGGGTAGTAGTGGGACAGTCTTGTCTCGTGTAACAGGATAAACGAGATAATCCCGCATAGGGCCGCTTCGCTTATAACAGTCGGGAGCTGCCATGCCGTCAGCGTGATATCATCGTTGTGCGGACGGAGCATGAGGGGAGCACACGCCGCGAGACCTTCGCACCGGGAAAAGGCCAGGAGCATATTTTCCAATGTTTCCCTGGAAAAGTATACATCCGGGTTTGAGATTATGACAATATCGGGATTGACCGTCCTTTTGGCGTACATTATCCCCACATTGTTGCCGTAACCGTAGCCGCCGTTTCTGTCGGTCTGTATGACGTGTACCCGCTCGTCCGCCAGCGCTTTCAGCTCCTCAAACGAGTTATCGGGGGACATGTTGTCCACCACAACAATGAGTGTTAGCTGACTGTAGCCCTTGACGGTCTCCACTAGGCGGATGGTATCGTCCTTACAGTTGTAGTTTAGTATAACAATAGCTGCCAACATATCCTCTCCCTATGCGTTTTTTCCCATTGCCAGCTTCTGCCGTATGTCCTGACCCACAAAAAGAAAGGGCAGGTAACCTCCCAGTATGCGGGAGGTTATTCTGTCGGGATAACGTTCTCTAAGCTCTGCGGTCGAGAGGTTGGTGTTTATAATGGTGGGGCGTCCGTTTTGTATGCGGGTAGATATGAGGTTATATGTCACAGGAGCGGAAAATGCCGACATTAGCTCCGCGCCCAGGTCATCGAGAATGAGAAGCTCGGCTTCATTTAAGAGAGTGAGGGTGTCACCGTCACTGCGCCCGAAGCGTTCGTCCTCAATGCGCATAAGAAAGCTCTGGTATGAGCCGTACACCACGCCGAATCCCCGGGAAATAATCTTATCCGCTGCCGCCAGACTAAGGTGTGTCTTGCCTAGTCCGGTCTTGCCAATCAGCAGGAGACTGGGCGAGGATAGGGAGAAGTTCTCGGCGTAGCTTTTTAGGGAATCGAGAATCTCCGCCATCTTTTTTCTGGGGACTAGCTTATAATCCCTGTCCGGCTCGTCGGGGTAGTAGTCCAGACGAAAGCTGTCAAAGGAGCACAGCCGCATACCTGTAAGGGAATTTAGTTCTCGGTGTGCCTCCTTAATAAGCTCCCTTTGCATACATTCGCACATGCGGTTATTGCTGTCGTAACCTGTGTCGCGGCAGCTTTTACATATATATGGAATGGTGAGATAGTCGCTAGGGTAGCCGTGCCTGCCTAAGAGAGTACACCGTTGCTCCTCGAACAGCTTTACCGCCTGTGTCAGAAGCTCCAGCTGCTTACTGCTGTCACTCTCGATGACCGCACGCGAAAGCTCCGCACAGGTTGTACCCTGCTCACGGTTCAGCTCATTAAGAGCGGGTTCTATGGCGTATACCTGAAGCAGCCGCCGTTCGTATTCGTCCTCCACCGCCCTGCGCCGCTCGCTTAGTATGGCTCGCACCCTCTCGTTTACATCCGCAGAAAATCCCATAAATAATCGCTCCTATAGTTTAGGTGTGCCCTCTATCATCATGCGGTCAAAGCTCTGCATGTCGAATGAGGACTCCTGTTTCTTCTTTTTGCTCTTAAAGGAGGCTTCCTCCCGCCCGACCTCCTCGATGGTTTTAATCCCCGCATTGTGCCATGCCTCCAGCACCTTGTGCATATACGAGAAGCTGGCTTTTCCAGTGGATATGACCGCCTTTTCATATGCCGCCTGTATGAGCGGCATAGGCGTATCCCACTCTGCCCACATATCCGAGAAACCAAGCTCCTTTGATGTGAGACGGCGTCCGTATATCCCCAGCATATTTTTCAGCTCGTTCTCGCGGTCACGCCGCCGGGACTGTGAGATAATGTACTCCTCCGCTTTTTCAAAGGTATCTATGCCCTCCTTGAGAAAGCCTATGACGGTGGACTCGATATAGCGCAGTGAGCGCCTGTCCTCCCCTGCGCAGTATTCGCACACCATGAGGATAACCTCCATAGGTACATCCGCCCACGCATAGATGGATAGCATGATACACGCCTCGGACGGGGTAAACTCCTTTTTTAGTATACCCTGTGCCTGGTCAAGAAGCACACGTGTCTCGGAGTGCAGGGACATGTATTCCTCCATCTCGGAGGGGGTCATGCGCACAGGTAAAGAGCTTACGACCTTGATGTTGGGAGACAGCGCGGTTGTTTTGGTCGGAATTGCTGTTCGTGCGGCAGACGGTACAGTGCTTTTTACCGCGGCTGCCGTGCTGTGGGGGGTGTTCGCACCGGCTAGTATCCCCGCATTCGTCCAATAGTCAAGCGCGTCTTTTACATCGTCGGGGCTTTCACCCAAGGCTTTGGCTATGCTCTCGGTGTCTTTATCCTCCCCCAGAGCGGAGATTATATATATGAGCACCTTAAAGGGCAGTCCTCCTGTAAGCTTTAGGTGCTCTGCCGTCTCTGCCGGAATGGGCAGAACGCTTGTCAACCTGTCGGGCGGGATGGTATATATCATTATTTAGTCTCCCTTAACTGTGTTTATGCGTCTTAAAAAGGATTTTGCCGTATATATTGCAAAACGTCTGTCGTCCCCCGACAGATAGATGAAGAATGATAAAAGAAAGTAGAGAGCCATGGACACCGCCGTGCCCAAGACGGCATACAGAGGCGAGAGCGTGTCAAGCGACACAATGATTAGCCCGGCGGTACAGGATATAACGACAGACGGCAGCATACGAAGCCCCACCCTCACGCAGTACCGCCACACAGGGGTTTTTGTCTGTGATAGGTAGATATTCATAACCACATATCTAAAGAAAAGGGACATAATGCCAATGAGCACCGCCGCGCCTATGACCCCGAAAAGCCTAAGCGCGGTCGGCAGCAGAAGTACAATGAGCAGTGCCCTTGCCCCCAGAATGACGGTCTTTCCTGTATATCGCTGTCTGGCGTAGAGGGATACATCCAGCATGGTCTGTGTCAGCGGCAGGGTGAGCCCCGCCATGGTGACAAGCCCCACATAGTACGAGACCGTAAACTCACTGCCCACCCAGAGCCGCAAAAACATAGGACCGAACACCGTAAAGCCTGTGAGCACCGCCCCCATAAACAGAGCTTGAACCCTGCCGAATCGAAAGACATACGCCCAGAAGCCGTCCTCCTCGCCGTTTATATGCAGCTCGGACATCCTAGCCACTCTAAGAGACGACATACCCGATGCAAGCTGATAGTAGATAAGTGAGAAGAAAAGACCTATGTATATCCGGCTCACGTCCTCGGCGGCAAGATACATCCCTGCAATGACAGGGGTTAAGGTCCACTCCACGTTATCTATGACCGGCATAATGTAGGAGGCAAACAGAAGCTTAAACGAGGAGCTAAGACTGCCCGGTTCGGGGCGATGGGGCTTTATATGTATATCGAGCCTTCTTACATAAAACACGTACGCAATAAACTGAAGGAGATTGAGTAAAAGCTCCACCGCAAGAATCATGTATATAGTAATGCCAAAGCTTAAAATAGCGAGAAACAAGAAGAGCCGGATAATACAGCGCGTGACGTTGAGCACCCTCACCACAGTAAAGCGCTCATGTGCGGAGAATATGGAAAAGCAGTAGTTTTGCGCGAACAAGACCACACAGTTTAATGACATAAGGGCTAACAATCCGCGAAAGACGGTGTGCTCGCCGCTGTCCATTCCCGCAAACAAGAAAGGAGTGAATATGAAGATAATTGAAAATAAAAGGAGCATGGCAGCGGTAAATACCCCATACAGGCAGAGAATCCTAAAGAGGTAGCGTCCCCTCTCCGGTTTGTCGTCCCGAAGCTTCACAAGCCCGCTTATAACCGGTGTTCCGATACCATACTCCGGGCTTGCAAAAAACATGGCGATTGATGTTACAACCGTATATATACCATAAACCGACAGCCCCACACTGCTCGTAAATGCGGGGGTGAGGACAAGGCTCGAAAGCTGTCCAATCAGCATTCCGGCATAGCCTAATAGTATCCCCCACAAAATCTCGTTTTTCTTCACTTAATATCCCTTAGCTGTTCCTCATATATTTTACTGCCCACATAATGGGTATGGATAATCTCAGTTTAATGAGCACGAACATAAGTTTATGCTTTAGTGAAAGTCCCCAAAACGTCCTTTTTGTCAGCGCATAGGCGTTTGATTCTAGGTTTAACACCCGCTTTATGCCGCTTTGCTCCCTCTCGTTTAAGAGATATGACAGGATGTCCACAAATGCTACCTGTCTTGCTCCTGTGTCGTCTAAACCGTGTGCTAGAAAGTAGCGGGAGGTCTCCTGTTGCAGCCGCAGCTTTATGTCTATGAGATTGTCCCGGTGCTTTGTATTGAGACCTCCTGGTCTCATTCGGTAGTCATACAGCGGCTCGCCTATATAATAAACGCAGTTCGACCGCTCATAGACCGCAAGATTGACGATGAGATCTTCACCGGGTGACAGACCCGGCTCATATTTTATATCGTTTTCCAGTAACAGAGCCAATCTATATAATTTACAGGCATGGTGCATAGCAAAGGTGTGAAACTTTTCCTCCACAAGATGCGGGATATCCTCACCCCGCGCACACACATCACGCCCCACGGGATCAAAGGGACAGTCGTATCCGTTGCCGCTTCTTTGCATGTTATGTACCACGACGTCTGCATTGTGCTGTATCGCCGCCGTGACCATCCGCTCTAATGCACCCGGAAACAGTACATCGTCTCCGTCTATGAAGTAGATGTATGTGCCCTTTGCTTCTAAAAGCCCCGCATTGCGCGCAGAGCTGACCCCCTGCTCTGCACACGCCAGTATGCGCACACGCTCGTCCTCATATGAGCGCATTATGTCGGGGGAACGGTCGGTGGAGTTGTTGTCCACGAGAAGAAGCTCAAAGTCTCTGTAGCTCTGGGACAGTAGACTGTCGATGCACTCACCAAGCCAGGGCTCACAGTTGTAGACCGGTACAATGATGCTGACTGTCGGGTTCATGCCTTTTCCCCTCTCGCTTTTAGTATTGCCAGACCGTCCTGCCAGCAGACAAGCCGCGGAATCCCCGCTTCGTCCAGTGAGCGCTTAGATAGCCGCGAATTAAGGGGACGCTTTGCCGCCGTCTTGTACTCCGCAGTGGGGATGGGGTCAATTCTCATGTTTAGTCCCCACAGCCTTTTTATAGCGGCAGCCAGCTCATAGAAGCTGCACAAGCCCTCGTTTGTGGCGTGATATATGCCGTACCGCTTGGTTTCGGCAAGCTTTACTATAAGCTCTGCCAGCTCATGCGAAAAGGTGGGAGAGCCTATCTGATCGTCCACAACAGACAGGCTGCCGCGCTCATTTGAGAGCCTTAATATCGTGTTTACAAAGCTTTTACCCTGCGTTCCCATAAGCCATGAGGTGCGCACTATGTAGTGGCGAGGGAGTGCTTTTACTATCTCTTCCGCCTTTGCCTTGGTTTCGCCGTAGTAGTTGAGGGGGGCGGTCGGCTCGTCTGTCTCGCGCATGTGTGTGCCCTTACCGTCAAATACATAGTCGGTGGACACTAGAAGCATCGATGCCCCGCACTCATGAGCACACTCGGCAATGTGGCGCGTACCGTCCACGTTCACGGCATAACAGCGCTCACGGTCGGTCTCGGCGGCATCCACCGCCGTATATGCCGCGCAGTGAAGCACGATGTCGGGACGATATAAGCGAAAACACTCGTTTACCGCGTCCTTGTCCGTTATATCCAGGGTATCCGCGTCCACACCCAGTGCGCCGGGAAGTATCGCCATCAGCTCGCTTCCCAGTCCGCCCCTCCCGCCGGTTACGAGATAACGCATAGTCTCCCCCTCATTTCGCGGTGCGTTTTTTCAGCCACTCGATATTGCTTATGTACCATTCTATCGTTCTGTCCAGTCCCTCATTAAACGACATGAGGGGCTTCCAGCCCAAATCCTTACACACCTTTTGGTTGTCTATGGCGTATCGGCGGTCGTGTCCCTTGCGGTCGGGTACGAATGTAATGAGCGATTCCGGTTTCCCCAGCTTTTTTAGCACCAGTCTTGCCAGCTCTATGTTACTTATCTCCGCATCACCGCCCACATTGTACACCTCTCCCGCCCTGCCCTGCTCCGCTATGGCGATTATGGCGCGGCAGTGATCCTCGACAAATATCCAATCCCTAACATTTACGCCTTTTCCGTATATCGGGAGAGGGTTGCCGTTTGCTGCGTTATGTATAAGCACAGGAATGAGCTTTTCGGGGTACTGGTAAGCGCCGTAGTTGTTCGAGCAGCGCGACACCGTTACATGAAGCCCGAATGTGTGATGATAGCTAAGTGCGAGTAGATCCGCTGCCGCCTTGGATGCAGAGTAGGGGGAGGACGGTTTTATGGGGCTTTGCTCGGTAAAGCGCATGTCCGTTTCTTCAATCGGGAGGTCGCCGTACACCTCGTCGGTGGAGACCTGATGAAAGCGTCTCACGCCGTAATGTCTTGCGGCATCCAGAAGCACCTGCGTACCCATGACGTTAGTTCGGACAAATATCCCCGGATCGTCTATCGAGCGGTCTACATGGCTTTCCGCCGCCAGATGGAGCACTATATCGGGGCGCTCCCGCCGGAAAACCTCCGATACAAAAGAAGGTTCTGCGATGTCCCCCTTATAAAAGGCGAAGCGTTCATTTTCCTCCGCTTTAGCCAGTGTGTCCAGCCCTCCCGCATATGTGAGCAGATCGGCGCACACCACGCGATAGTCCGGGCGGGAGGACAGAAGATGATATATGAGGTTACTGCCGATAAACCCTGCTCCGCCTGTCACCAGTACTGTCGTAAAGGTCACTCCTTTTTTTATAAATAG